>NZ_ARPN01000118.1:0-150744 GCF_054966645.1 Pseudoalteromonas sp. SANK 73390 | reverse complement strand
TATTAATTAACCTAGAAATTGAGTGTTACTCGCTTTCAGTGAGTGTTAAGGCTAAGCGTATAGACTTGAGCACGGTAATTTTAGGCAAAAAAAAGCCCGCTAAAAAAGCGGGCAAAACAACAAGTTGAAGGAAGTAATCCAGGGAGTTGATAAATGGGCTTAGGTTTTATCCTTTGCGCATCTACCAAAAGTAATACGAAAAATCAGAAATCATATTACTAATAACTGTGCTTTGCATTGCTCATGCTGTTTGCTCAGTACAGGGTGTATATTAAAGTGGATTTTAAATTTGATCAAACTAGAAAAATTTAACTTTCAAATAAAAAAAACTAATATCAAAGGTGTTTGAGTGATTTTATTTTTTGCTAAATTAAGTGTTATAAATTGTTATGATATTGTTTTGATTAAATTTTTATTTAAAGCTTGTTTTCTGTGATTATTAGTTTATTTGTTGTTAATTGGTATTACCAATCAGTATTTGAGGGTTTATTCGTGATTTTTGCATAAAGACTATGATTTATGCAGTTACTAGTAATAAATAAGCACTTATAATTGGCTATAAAATAAGGATACTAATCCTTTTGGATTAAAATGATAGGGTGATTTCAGTGGGAGTTATGTTTTTACGCACTTTGTCGTCAAATAGCTGTAATTCATGGTAATGAGATTGTAAGCGCGGGCATGTGTGAGTAAACTAACTGAACCTTTATAGTCGCTTATAGTCAATTGAGTGAAGTTGCAGGTAAAATAGCCAAAAAACAATCGTTAGGAGTATAATTAAGTGGAATCGGGACTCAATTTTATTGATCTTATTTTAAAAGCAAGTTTATTGGTACAGCTTGTGATGCTAACACTCGTTGGAATGTCGATTGCATCTTGGGCTATTATCTTTCAGCGTAAAGGTATAATCGGTCGAGCCGTGATTGATGCAAGGGAGTTTGAGAAAAAATTTTGGTCAGGAATGGACCTGAGTAAGTTGTATGGTGAATTAAGTACTAAGGTAACACAAGCGACTGGTTTAGAAGCAATGTTTATTGCAGGGTTTAAAGAATTTGCGCGTCATAAAAAGAGTAGTACCCCCTCTGCTGGTATGGTCATTGAAGGCACACATCGTTCAATGCGAGTTGCATTATCTCGAGAAGTAGAAAAATTAGAATCTGGTTTGTCTTTTTTAGCAACCGTTGGCTCAATTAGTCCTTACATTGGACTATTTGGTACGGTTTGGGGGATTATGAATGCCTTCATCGCCTTAGGTGAAGTAAAACAAGCTACATTACAAATGGTTGCGCCTGGGATTGCCGAGGCACTAATTGCAACTGCGATGGGCTTGTTTGCCGCCATTCCAGCTGTTATTGCATATAATCGTTTTGCTAAGAATGTGGAAGTGGTTGAAACTCAGTATGTAAACTTTATGGAAGAGTTTTCTAATATTCTGCATCGTCAAGCCGCAAATACAGCAGAGGCCAAGTAACATGTATGTGCGAAAAAAACGTCGCCAAGTTGCAGAGATAAATGTAGTTCCTTACATAGATGTGATGTTGGTGTTGCTGATCATCTTTATGGCCACCGCGCCTTTAATCACCCATGGTGTAAAAGTTGATTTACCTCAAATGCAAGAATCTGATTTGGTTGATACCAAAGATGCCCCGCCTATTATTGCCAGCATTGACTCTCAAGGCCGCTATTATGTGAGCGTAGGCACTGACCCTGAAGCGCCTATGGATGCAGTTGAAGTAGCAGCAATTATTAAGCTTAAATTACAGCAAAACCCAGATACGCCTGTGATGATTAAAGGGTCTGGTAAGGTATCATATCAAGAAGTGCTGCTATTGATGGATTTTTTGAAAAATGCGGGTGTACCATCGGTTGGGTTAATGACTAAGTCGTTTGAGGAATAACCATGGACTCGTTACAAAGTGGATTATTAAAGTCTTTTCTATTGCATTTGGCCATTGGTGGTTTTTTGTTTGTAAGTGCTTCTTTTCAAACGCCAACTCCTACAGTGATGAAAGTTACGCTCAATGTTCCTGACACTGAGCAATCTGAAAAAATAGTATCAGCAATTGCTGTTGACCAAAATGCGGTTGAAGAGAAAATTGCTGAACTCAAGCAAAAAGAAAATGCACACAAAGCAGCAGAAGAAAAACGTATCCGTGATTTAGAACGTCGAGCTGTGCAAGCGAGGAAAGAGCGTGAATCTGAAGCTCGCAGAATTAAAACGCTAGAACGACAACGCGCCGCTAAAGAGGAAGAGAAACGTCAAGCAGAGGCGCAGGCTAAAAAAGCGCGAGCAATAGAAAAAAAACAACGTGAGCAAGCTCAAAAAGCGAAGCAAGAGACGGTAGCCGCTGAGCAAGCAGCCAAAGCAGCATCTGCTAAACGCAAAGCAGAAGAGGATGCGTTACGCAAAGCTGAACAAGCACGTAAGCGCCGTGAAGCACAAGAGAAACGCAAGGCTGAAGAAGCTGAGCAAGCACGGCAAAAAGCATTAGAAGAGAAAATGCTGCAAGAGCAATTGGCTAAAGAGCAAGCCGCGCGTTCGAGGGTACGCCAGCAACAGGTACTGACTGAAGTAGAAAAGTATCAGGCGTTGATAACACAACGTATTCAGCAAAACCTTTTAACAGATGAAAAAATGCGTGGTAAAGCCTGCACAGTGAATATTCGCTTGGCGTTTAACGGTCTGGTTACCAGTGTCACGTCCCTTGGTGGTGATAAGCTCGTGTGTGATGCAGCTTTGCGAGCTGTTAGAATGGCTGATACATTACCGGTTTCAAAAGAAAAAGATGTATTTGAAAAGCTCAAAAACATTAATCTAACAATTAAACCTAATTTATAAAGGAAACTCATGTTTAACCGACTGAAAACCTTGTTAATCATAGTTGCTTTTGGCTTGCAAGGAGTGGCAAACGCTGCACTTGAAATAGTCATAACAGAAGGCATTGATAGTGCACGCCCAATTGCGGTAGTGCCGTTTCAATATAATGGTGTTGGTCAAATACCGTCTCAGTTAAGTGAGGTAATTGCGGCCGATTTAATGCGCAGTGGTAAGTTTAAGCCATTAGCTTTGGCTGATATGCCGCAAATGCCCACCAGTGACGAAGACGTTGATTATAATGTATGGGTAAATAAGGGGGTTGAGGCAATTATTGTGGGTTCGGTTGAGCAACAGCCTGGTGGTCGATACTTGGTCAAGTATGAGCTCATTGATGTTATTCGCGCGCAAATTACCGGCGGAGAAACGCGCATGATGTCCAACGGTCAATTAATGAAAAGCCAAGACCATATCCAAGAGGCCAGACAAAGTATCATCACCAGTGATGGTTTTAGGCGCTATGCACACCAAATTAGTGATGTTGTATATGAGTCACTCACTGGCGAAAGAGGTGCATTTCGTACCAAAATTGCTTATGTGATTGTGCGTGATGAGCAAGAAAAACCTTATCAGTTAGTGGTTGCTGATTACGATGGCTACAATGAACAAGTTTTACTGCGCTCGAAAGAGCCTTTAATGTCACCAGCTTGGTCTCCAGATGGCAATAAACTAGCCTATGTTACTTTTGAAAATCGTCAGTCTCAAATCATTGTTCAAGACCTTTATACTGGCAAAAGAGAGATTCTAACTAGCTTTCCTGGTATTAATGGTGCTCCGCAATTTTCACCTGATGGCACAAAGCTGTTAATTGTACTTTCTAAAGATGCAGGTGGTGCTACTGAGGTGTATGTTATGGACCTTAAAAGCAAACAAACGAGACGCTTAACAAAGCACCGCAGCATTGATACTGAGCCATCGTGGCACCCAAATGGTAAAGAAATTGTTTATACGTCTGAAAGGGGTGGTAATGCCCAGATATATAAGTTAAATTTACAAACAGGTAGGTCAAGACGTGTAACGTTTGACGGCGATATGAATTTGGCAGGCTCTATTACACCTGACGGTCAGCAGTTGGTTATGGTAAATAGAACGCTGGGTAAATATCATATTGCAAAAAAAGAATTAACATCAGGGCTATTTCAAGTATTAACGAGAACTCGTTTAGACGAGTCTCCTAGTATTGCACCAAATGGTTCTATGATCATTTATAGTACGCTACATAATAATAAGCAGGTTTTAGCTTTAGTGTCTATGGATGGTCGTTTTAAAGCGCGACTTCCCGTGTCACAAGGGCAAGTAAAAGCTCCGGCATGGTCGCCATTTTTATAATAACTTTGCTGATTTGAATTTTATAAATAGGAATATACTCGATGCAACTTAACAAAACTTTAAAAGCGCTATTGGTGGCTCTACCAGTAATGACGCTAGCGGCATGTAGCTCTTCTTCAAGTGTTGATGAAGGTGCAGCAAATGAAAGCAATCAGGCTGCAACTAATGATACGAATAATCAGGTAGATGTAAATACGATTTCTCGTGAAAAATCAGCAGAAGAAAAGTTACGTGAAAAATACGACGCATTGCGTCAAGAGCAAGTTATTTATTTCGATTTTGATAAGTCGACGATTCAAAGCCAGTATTCTGAACTTTTACAAGCTCACGCTGATTTCTTGGTGAAAAACCCGAGCGTTAAAGTATTAATCGAAGGCCATGCAGATGAGCGTGGTACACCAGAGTATAATATCGCGCTGGGCGAGAGCCGTGGTAAAGCAGTGGCTAAGTATATGCAAAGCTTAGGTGTATCTGATAGCCAAATCTCAGTAGTGAGCTATGGTGAAGAGAAACCAATGGTTAAGTCACGTACGGAAGAAGCGTTTGCTAAAAACCGTCGTGCGGTGCTTGTATACTAATTAAGTAAGAGAGATTATGAAGCCGAATACTGTTTTGGCAGCTCTACTGTTACTAAGCGGGAGCACCCAAGTTTGGGCTGCTCCCGCGCCTGTTTCTGAAGCTGCAAATAACCCAAACTCCGGGTCTGTAGAGCAACGTATTGCGCAATTAGAGCGCATGATGAAAACACGGAACCTGTTACAAATAGAACTGCAACAACAGCTCAACTTATTGCAAGACGAAGTCAGCCAAGTGAGAGGTGTTACTGAAGAGCAAAGCTATAAGCTTGAAAAAGTACTTCAGCGCCAGCGTGAGCTATATCAAGAAATAGAGAATCGTGTATCAAAGGTGTATGAGCAAACAAGTACCGCATCAGTTTCTCCTGCCGCAGTCGATGCAACACAAGCAATAAGTAGTAACTTGTCTGAGAATGAAGCATATGACCGCGCTGTTGCGTTAATTATGCAAGACAAGCGCTATGATGCAGCAATTCCAGAGTTTCAAAGCTTTTTAACAACGTTTCCGCAATCAGTTTATATACCTAATGCACATTATTGGTTAGGGCAGCTATTATCTATTAAAAATGATGACGGCAATGCATTAGTGCATTTTAAAATGGTGGTTGAACAGTTTCCAGATTCAAACAAGCGTCCTGATGCAATGTTAAAATTAGGCGCGTTGTATGAAAAGCAAGAAAAGTTAGATTTAGCAAAGCAAATTTTGAATACATTGATCTCAGAATACCCGAGTACGACCGCAGCTAAATTAGCCACAGAACGTCTTGCAAAGATCTAAAAAGCATGATTTTTTGCCACAATGGTTTAAAATTAGGCGCTTAGACAGAAAAACTGAAAAAAACTACGTATTTCAGTTGCACTCATTTTTTAAATAAGTATTATAAGCGCCCGCAGCAGGGGAATGGTTCAGACCAAACTGCTGCACTAAGTGGGTCATTAGCTCAGTTGGTAGAGCAGTGGACTTTTAATCCATTGGTCGATGGTTCAAGTCCATCATGACCCACCATCTCTAAGTCTTCCTTTCTAAAATTCTTAATTATTCCTTCTTATCTCTGTCATTTAGTTAGTCTTTGACTAGGATTGTTGCGCTCATTTACGTATAATTCGCAGCAATTATGCAATGTGACTATAGTGGTCGAGAAATGAGTTTAGCTGAACAAATCATGCCTGAGGATTATATCTTTCCTCCTAAGCCTGCGCCTTTATCTGATGATGAAAAATCTGACTACAAAGCGCGCATTAAATCGTTGTTGAAAGAGAAAAACGCGGTTTTGGTGGCCCATTATTATACTGACCCAGAAATTCAAGCTTTGGCTGAAGAAACGGGTGGTTGTGTGGCCGACTCGTTAGAAATGGCGCGTTTTGGTGCAAAACATGATGCAGATATCATTGTTGTTGCTGGCGTGCGTTTTATGGGAGAGACGTCAAAAATCTTAACGCCTAACAAGAGTGTGGTTATGCCAACATTGGCTGCAACTTGTTCGTTAGACGTAGGTTGTCCGATTGACGAGTTTTCTGCATTTTGTGATCAACACCCTGATAGAAAGGTTGTGGTATACGCCAATACATCTACAGCTGTTAAAGCACGAGCAGATTGGATTGTAACCTCTTCATGTGCATTAGAAATAGTTGAGCACCTAGATGAGCAAGGCGATAAGATCATTTGGGGGCCTGATAAGCATCTTGGTTCTTATATCCAAAAGCAAACGGGTGCAGATATGATCATGTGGAATGGTGCTTGTATCGTACATGATGAGTTTAAAACTAAAGCACTGCAAGATATGAAAGCACTGCACCCTGATGCGGCTGTGTTGGTGCATCCTGAGTCTCCCGCTGAGATTGTGGAGCTTGCTGATAGTGTTGGTTCTACCAGTCAGTTGATTAAAGCTGCACAAACAATGGATAACCAAAAGTTTATTGTGGCAACAGATAGAGGCATTTTTTATAAGATGCAGCAGTTGTGCCCTGAAAAGGAGTTCTTTGAAGCACCAACGGCAGGAGAAGGCGCAACTTGTAAAAGTTGTGCACATTGCCCGTGGATGGCAATGAATGGTCTTAAAGCGATAGAAGAAGCATTGTTAGACCCTCAAGGTAAAGAAGTGTTTGTTGATATGGATTTACGAGAAGGGGCGTTGCGTTCTTTAAATCGAATGCTGGATTTTTCAGCAAGTTTGCAAAAGTAGTGCTCGATAGTTGAGCAACTGGTTGATTTAAGCCAAAAACTACTTGCTAAAGTGCGTTGCTTTTCATAGTATTAGCCCCGCACTTTAAGTGCGATGGAGAGGTGGCTGAGTGGCTGAAGGCGCACGACTGGAACTCGTGTATAGGCTAACCCCTATCGAGGGTTCGAATCCCTCCCTCTCCGCCATTTTCCTAACAATATAATGCATATCTTCCAATAGTTTTAAAGCAAGCTTTTCTTAATCAACTGTTATTTTATACAGCACCCATTTTTTAAATCACTTTTTGCCTGATAAAATGATTCATTGCTCCTTTGTTTGCAAATAAACGTATTTTTGATGGGCATTTGTTGGATAGGGGTGAGTAGGTTGAGTTTAGTGGTGCAAAGCTGGAGACCTTTTTTATAAGCCTCACCGAACCTTTAGGAAGTTAAGTAACCCAGTTTGTTTATTCTTTTCGACTAAGCAGGTGATTCATAAGTTTTCTGCCAAGTATAACAAACTCGCGGCACCGCTTGAGGTAAGTAGTACCACTGCATTATTCGCTCCCAAAGCCATCTAAGTCACCGCCATGCCAAAGTACTGTCTCATGGTATAAACCAAGCTCAGTTGTGGCTGAGAACATGCCATAGCCATAATCTAGGCCATCATAGAGCCCTGTGGCATAGCTTACTTGTGTTGACAGTAAAGGTGATGAGGCTTTAGCGTTATTCTTTTTGACATTGTAGGCAGCTAATTGCTGTTGCATTAATTGCAGCATACCTTCAAGAGAAGAGTACATCCCACCATGTGGCGTCAATAAACCCATGTCCCATGCTTTAGTTGGGGCGTTTTTATCATCTTTTCTATATGGCGTAACTAGCCTATTTTTTTGCTGAGAATATAACCTAGTAGGGCATAATTAAAGTTTGCATAGGCAAATTTGCTATTTGGCTCATGTTTAAGCGGGAGGTTTTTGAGTGCTTGAAGAAGTTGTTGCTCACTATACCCGCCATTCATTGGGTCACCATCAATGCGTGATACATTACTTGGGTAGTTAGGTAGGCCTGAGCGGTGGCTAAGTAGTGTATCTATTGTGATATGTTTTAGTTTGTTTTTATCAATTGCTAGAAAGTGCTCAGGTAACAGCTCACTTAAGTTGTCAGTTAATGATAATTTACCGTCTTCAATCAATGCCAGTGTAATGATACTGGTGATCACTTTTGTTTGGGAGTCAATTTGGAACAAGCTATCAGGGTAATAGGCGCTGAATTCTCTCGCTTATAAACCCCGTATGCCTGTTTCAATGTCACTTTGCCATTTTCGATAATGCCGACCGATAAAGCGGGCACATTATTAGCTTTCATATAAGCGTTAATCTCTTTTTCTATAAACGCATTATTGGCTGATGCGAGTGTTGAAATAAAGGTAAGTGCGAAAAGTGTCAAGCCGATTATTGGCATACTGCGTCCTTGAAATATTATAATGAATTTTGGTTAGATAATTGAGAGTATTTGAGTTGAATGCAATAATCCTATCAGTGCATTTCTAGTGCGTACAGTTTAGTATGATGTGTGTTTTTTCAGCAGGTTGCCAGTAGATTGTCAGTTCAAGGCAAAATATAAAGTGCATATTATCATGCACTTTATCTTACGGTTCCTAAATTAATAAACCTTACAAATTAGGCCTTTCAGGTAAAAACCTTCAGGATAACTACCCGCAATAGGGTGATCGGCGGCTTGATTTAAACGCTCCATAATCAATAGCTCTTTACCTGCATCCAGCGCTGCATCAGCCACTACTTTTTGGAACAGGTTTTGTTCCATTAAGCCAGAGCATGAAAAAGTCAATAATGTGCCACCGGGTTTTAAAATCTGCATGGCAATCATATTGATGTCTTTGTAGCCACGACATGCGCCATTGAGCTGAGCTTTACTTTCTGCAAATTTTGGTGGATCCATCACGATGGTATCGAACTGACGACCTTCATCACGGTATTGACGTAGTAATTTAAATACATCTTGTTTGACAAATTCAGCTTTTGAAAGGTCTAAATCATTGTGTTCGACATTACGTTTAGCAGTATCGAGTGCAGGTTGTGATACATCAACATTAATAACCTTTTCACAGCCACCACGCAGCGCATATAAACCAAATGTACCGGTGTAACAAAAGCAGTTTAAAACCTCTTTGTCTTTTACAAAACGTTCCAGTGCTGCACGGCTATCTCTTTGGTCAAGGTAAAACCCGGTTTTGTGGCCGTTGATGATATCAACCTCAATCTTGAAACCGTTTTCTTCTATCAATACGGGACTAGTTGGTGCATCCCCCCAAAGAGCGCCAGATGTTTTGTCTAAACCTTCCTTTTTGCGCACATCTACATCTGAGCGTTCATAAATATTACAATCAGGAAAAACTTCACGCAAAGCCATGAGTAGGTCGCCTTTGTGGCGCTCAGCACCTGCACTAAGTAACTGACATACAAGATAGTTATCAAACTTGTCGATGGTGATACCAGGCAGGCCGTCAGACTCTGCTGCAGATAAGCGATAGCCTGACAACCCACCTTCAGTAATGGTTTGCTGGCGCGCATCTAATGCTCTGTGTAGGCGAGCAATAAAGAACTGTGTATCTATTTGCTCATTTTGGTCAAAGCTCCACACACGAGCGCGAATTTGTGATTCAGGGCTATAGGCTGCGGTAGCTAAATACTGCCCATCGTGAGTGTAAATAGTGACGGTATCACCTAAGGCAGGCTTGCCCTTTATTTTCTTGATCGCTTTAGAAAAAACCCAAGGGTGTTTACGCTTTAAAGACTTTTCTCGACCGGGTTGTAAATACAGGGCACAAGACATAAAAATTCCTTACTAAATAGAATGCTTGCCATTTTAGTGAAGGCCATGCCAACATACAATCACAACCTAGAATTATGTTCTGTGTTGAATTAATCCTAACCATATGCGTATGAAAGGGCAGCTTTAACAACGTTTAAAAGAGAGTGTAATGCAAGATATAGAACAGGCATGTAAAAATTTTATGTTAAACAGTATATTTGCTGATACGGCCCATGATTTAACCCATATACAAAGAGTGGTAAAAACCGCCAAGCAGCTAGCAGAACAAGAGCAAGCTGATGTGGCTGTTGTTCTGCCCGCAGCTTGGTTGCACGACTGTGTCGCAGTGGCTAAAAATCACCCAGATCGTCCGCGGGCGTCAAAACTTGCAGCAGATAAAGCAATCGCGTTCCTGCGTTCAATCGATTATGATGAGTCAAAACTAGACGCTATTCATCATGCCATAGTTGCACATAGCTTTAGTGCGAATGTGATGCCTGAGACACTAGAGGCTAAGGTTGTACAAGATGCAGATAGAATGGATGCGCTAGGTGCGATAGGTGTGAGCCGCTGTATGAAAGTCGGTGGCGCAATCGCGAGACACTTATATCATCCAGATGACCCATTTTGCGAATTACGAGAAGCGGATGATATGCGCTATACGCTTGATCACTTTTTTGTAAAGTTATTACATATTGCAGAGCAAATGCAGACTGTTTCAGCACAAGCGGAGGCACGAAAGCGCACTGACTTTATGCGTACTTTTTTAGATCAGCTTAAGCAAGAAATAGAGTAAGTAAAATGTATCTTAACGCGTCATACGCTTAACAAAGACGACCACAAATAATGCCAACGAAAAACTACCCGTGAAAGCTTCAATGGCAGCGATAAATCGAGATACTCCTATGGGTGTTATATCTCCATATCCTAGCGTGGTAAAAGTAACGACACTAAAATAAAAACTATTAAGTAGGGCGCTGATGTTTTCGCTGATAGAGTTGGCTGCATTGAGTTGTAAGAGCTGATCTTCATATGAAACGCCAAATAAGAAGTAGAGTAATGCACATACAACAATCATTGCCAAACTAAATCGAATCACATTTTCTGGCTTCTCACCATAACCGCAAAGCAAGTTGATAAAGCTTGAAACCAATCTGCGCTGTGAATATTTTGGATACTGTTGATGGCGCATACGCAGTTCTTGATAGGTATACTTTCCGGCCATTTCAAATAAGCCTTGTTGCTCTGCGCCTTTTCTTAAGGAACGGTAAATCTCTTCTGATTGTAAAAATAAGTCGTTAGCATCGTTTATACGCTTTTCCTTCAAAGCTAAGAGACCTTGTTGCTCCTGAAGCAATTTATCTCCAAGATACAGGTTGTCAATCCGAGTGCTACTTAATTTAAGACCAAGTAAGTTGGTGTCCTCTAAGTGACAGCAATGCAGATTCGCTTCTCTAAGATCTGCTTTCATTAATGAAGCACTACGAAACGTATTATTGAATAAATGTGCCCCTCTTAAATTCGCACGATAAAAATTACCATACGACAGGTCATAGCCGTTATTATCACCAAATTTTACTAAATTGAGCCCCTCAAGGTTGGCGCGTTTGAGTTCTAGGCCTTGTAATAAACCGCCTCGCTTGGCATAGCGTTCAAGCTTTTGCGTTAACTCCAAACCACTTTTGTCAAACTTTGAGTCATGCCAAAAACACAACCCTGAACCCATATCAATTTCCTTACAATGCTGGCCATCGGGTGATTTATACTGACAACATGGTTTATCACTCATAAGTATCTGATCTTTTTTGTCTATATATTTTATTAGATTAGCAGCTAATTTAAGGGGTAGAATGGCCTTAGTGCAATTATTTTTAGATTAAGATGTTTGAATATCAATTAAAACTCAGTAAAAGACGCCGCACCGTTGCGTTAAAAGTGACAGATAATGGAGTTCAGGTATATGCGCCATATGGTGTGTGTGAAAGTGGCATTGACCGCTGGCTAAGAAGTAAAAAGCTATGGGTTACACAACAGCAGGAAATACTTGCACAAGGTGTACAGCAGCAAGTGCCATGGGTCAGTGGCAAAGTACTTATCTTTGGTCATGAATACGACTTTGTTTGTAATTCACAAGTGACTTCACGGGTAGACCATCAACAGAAACGTGTAACTGTGCGTAAGGTTGCGCATTCAACAATTAAATCAATTCGTACAGCGCTTATTAAACTATTAAATGTAGAGCTGGAGCAGTATGTCGACAGTCGTTTACATAGTCTGAGTGTACAAATGGACTCACCAATAAGGAGTGTTAGGTTTAGAGAGTACAAAAGTCGCTGGGGGAGTTGCTCAAGCCAGTATGCACTTACGTTCAATGTACTGTTGGCTGGTGCGCCTAAGCGAATGATAGATTATGTACTTATTCATGAACTGGCGCATTGTCATGTACTGGCACATAATCGCGCGTTTTGGTCAATTGTAGCAAAGTATGATAAAGATTATAAAATTGCTACAAATTGGTTTAAAAATGAAGGTAAACAATTATTTATTAGCAAAACCTAAGAATGGTGGAGGGAGCTGGATTCGAACCAGCGAAGGCAGTGCCGTCAGATTTACAGTCTGATCCCTTTGGCCGCTCGGGAACCCCTCCTAAACAACGGCGCTGATAATATCAAAGTTTCTTATTAAGTAAAGAAAAGGACTAAAGAAATTTAAAAAAATGCCGATAAAGGTATAGATTTGTAATTAATTGGTGAAACTCTATGCAACTTGGTGTGATATTAACCAGAGAAGATCAGCTCGGTAGCGCATTGTCTGTGAGTGTGGCAGAACATCGCAGAGCCGATTTTGCTATGTTATTGTCGATGTTGTCGCAAGACGCGCTAGATTTTAGCCAGTTTAATTTACCTCAAACGCAACTAAACGAAGCAGACTTATCTGAGTCCGCACTCAAAAAAGAATTACAGATTGGGCCACAGCAAGCTTTAGCGCCTGAGCAGTTTGATATGTTAATTGGGCAAAACAATGCTAAGTTGCTTGAAAAAGGTAGCTTAACCACTTTAAAGTTAAAGCAGTATTTAGCACCAGAGCCAATGACAATCCGTGATGATAAAGCGCACATTCCATTTGCTATTATCGATAATTGCGACTTGCCAGTGAGAAAGCGGTTGGAGGCAATGAAAAGCGGTAGCATTCAAGCGGATAGACCTGCAATGAATGCTGCGGGTTTTTATGATCAACTTGCAGGTGGGCAAATGCAAAGTGCTTTGCAACTAACCGCTTAATTAGGGTGTGTATATTTTTCGTGTGTTTTTACAGCAGTGAGTTTATGGTTTAGGCAAGATAGGGGATGCCCCGAGTAAACGACGTCGCAAACTGTGTTAAAAATGACTTATGTAGAATGACTACATACCGGAATTGTTGCCTTGCTACTAAGTCATTTATCTATCGCAATATCTGAGCATTTATTTAATGCAATTGGTATAAATCGTCAGCTTGGCTGCACGATGAGTTCAACCAAAGCCAGCCTCGACTTTGTTCTTTGCAACTGACATGAGCCATTATGCTGTATTGCTCATTTCGCGTATCGAAAGTCTTTGATTTAAAAAACTTATACTTCGAAGATAAACAGCCTCTAGTTGCTATGGCATTTTTTAAATTTTTTACCGCTACCACAAGGGCAGTCATCGTTTCTACTTATCTTTTTTTCAGGAGTAGGGTAAATGGTGCCATTAAGATATTTCCACTGCTCAGACTCTTTGATAAAAAAAGATTTTTCATGAAGCATACATGATTTATTATCAGCGATATAAACAGCTTTAAATTCAACGTAGCTACCTTCTTGTGTATCTTCAGTAGCTAATATTTCGAGTTTAATAAACTCAACAGCATCAGCAAAAGCTAAAATATCTTCAATACTATGATTATGTTGCTCACTTTGAGCATAGCTATTTCTTATATATTGAGCATTTTTAGTGCAATAAGCACTATAACGAGAGCGCATAAGTTGCTCTGCGGTTGTTGGATGTTGCGACTTTTCAATGAATGGCCCGCAACATTGTTTAAATGGGGAATCACTTGGGCAATGGCACATGGTGTATATAAATTAAGATATCAATTCGGGTATTGTACATGTTTCTTGTTGCTTGGCTTTAGAAAAACAAAAGATATCTGTGTTTGAGTTAGGTAAGTGCATATTCTCAAGTTCAGAAGGGCCGAGTATGTCAACCCATGTGATTACCGCAGCAAAGTTACCATTATTTAGCGCAGATGTGAGTACATAATTTAAATCAACAATATGCTTTCGTCTTATCACCAATAATTTGCTGGCATCTACAGAGTAGCTATCCATCATGCTTTTGCTGGGGATATTGTCTGGAGCAATCAATAACGTCCAGCCCTTTTTTTGATTACGTTGATGTACAATTTTTAATAACTCTAAACTGGCACATATATCGTCCTCAATTTTTACATGATGATGGTTAGTTGCCGAAACTTGCGATAAACCGGAAGATACGCTCAAAACTGAACTTGTGTGTAACATAATCAACTCACTGGTGTTATATACAGTATTTATATACAGTAGTTTATACAGTTGTTGGATGCAAGGAAAAATTGTCAGTTTTTTATACAAACTTATTTACTTAAGCGCACATAGCAGCATAATAAAATAGTCATAGTATTGAAATTAATAACTTTTAGGGTGCTTGTATTAAGGCTGAATAAACGTGAGTTGATGTATTTGCTCGTACAATGTTGCAGCATAGCAATGGGCGTCTTTAATACGTTTAGTCGAAAGGTGGGGTTTGAGTTGTTCTATCATTGCATTTGCAGCTTCCATACCTTGGCTTTGAGCAAGTGTTAGCCAAGCCATACCATGAAACGGGCTCTGAGGTACGCCTTGCCCTTTTACAAATAACAATCCCAGATAAAACTGCGCTTTATTATTGCCCGACATAGCTGCCAGCCTAAACCATTTTGCAGCAAGCGGGTAAGATTGCTCTTTAAGGTAGTATAAGCCCTTTTTAAATGCTGCTTGTGGGTCATTGTCCTCAGGTAATTTAGCCTCACTATTTAAAGGTGCTGTGACAAAGCTCAGCACATTAAGTAGTTGTTGCTCCAAATCTTGGCTTGATGAATTTTCAAATTGTTCTCGTTCCATAGTCTAACCGCAATAATAAACCTATAAGCAAGTGTAGTTGAATTTTAACTAAATTGTCCGAATAAACCAGTGGTTTATGTTAAAATCCAATCACTTGTTTCCAATTTTAAAACTTTCGTTATGTTAGAACGCATTTTTGTCCATACGCCAGCAAGGTTCCACAGTAAAAACCGAAATTGTAGCGGGGCTGACAACCTTTGTTACTATGGTCTATATCATTTTTGTTAACCCACCCATGCTTGCTCAAGCAGGCATCGATATGGGCGCTGCGTTTGTAGCAACGTGTATCGCCGCTGCAATAGGCTGCTTTATTATGGGGTTTTGGGCAAATTACCCGCTTGCTCTGGCACCAGGTATGGGGCTCAACGCATTCTTTACGTATGGTGTGGTTTTGGGGATGGGTCATACATGGCAATCAGCATTAGGGGCAGTATTTTTATCCGGTTGCTTATTTTTATTGTTAAGTATATTTAAAGTCAGAGAGTGGGTTATCCAAGCAATACCTCTGGTATTGAAGCAAGCAATTGCGACAGGTATTGGCGCATTTTTGGCGCTTATCGCACTTAAAAATGCAGGTATTATTGTGGCGAGTCCCGCAACATTAGTACAGCTTGGTGATATTACTCAGGCGGGTCCACTGCTGGCCATATTTAGCTTTTTTATTATTGCCTCACTGATGTTTAGAGAGATAAAAAGTGCAGTTTTAATCAGTATCTTTTTAGTGACGAGTATTGCTTGGAGTTTAGATTTAGTTTCTTACCAAGGTTTCATATCAGCCCCACCGAGTATAGTGCCTACTTTGCTGGAGTTAGATATTAGCAGCGCATTGGAGCTATCGATGCTGAGTGTGGTATTTGCATTCTTATTTGTTGACTTATTTGATACGTCAGGCACTTTAGTTGCTGTAACACATAAAGCGGGATTGGCAGATGAACATGGTAAAATGCCACGATTAGGACGAGCCTTGTCAGCTGATAGTACAGCAACAATTGCAGGTTCAATGCTTGGTACGTCCACTACAACATCTTATATAGAGTCAGTCTCAGGTGTGTCAGTTGGTGGCAAAACTGGGTTAACAGCTGTAATTGTTGGTATGTGCTTTTTATTAATGATGTTTTTTGCACCCTTGGCAAAAATGGTTCCTGCTTATGCAACCGCTGGTGCAATATTGTATGTGGCGGTTTTAATGCTACAAAATCTAAAATTTGTTAATTGGGATGATATGAGTGACGCTATTCCGGTGAGCGTTGTATTGTTGATGACACCACTGACCTTTTCAATTGCACATGGCATTGCACTTGGCTTTATCGCTTACACTGTGGTTAAGGTAGTGTGTAATAAAGTCCAAGAGGTGAGTGTCAGTGTATGGTTATTAACGTTGTTATTTGTCGTTAAATTTGCATTTGAGTAAGGGCAAAAGCGATAAGAAGTGGTAACTTACCACTTCTTCTTAGGGGCGAACAATACATCTAAGTCGTCTTGCTCTTTTTCTTTTTTCTTTTTCACAGCAGAGGCGTTAGACGCCTTGAGCTCAGTACTAATTTCGTTTAAATATGTTTCTAAGATAGCTTTCTTTTCAGCAACGTACTCATCGCTATAAGTAACTGCATTGATTGTTGCATAAGCTTTTTCAAAGTACTGACGTGCAGACCCTACCATGTTCGCTGTGCGTGCAGATACACCACGTTTAATTTGGCTTTCAACATTAATGCGTAATTGTAGCTTCTCTAGGCGGCGGTCTTCTGCAACAAATAATTGTGTGTCTACTTTACCTTTGGAATGCTCAGAACGTAATACGTTTCTCAGCCGTTTTATTCCTTGAACCAATGCAATAAGCTGCTTGTCTGCATCAGGCAAACTTAGCGCATCGGCTTGCATGTCAGGGTCAAGGGCTGTATTTAAACGCTCTTTTGCTTCATTTAAACGGTTCTTAAGCTCTTTATTTGTTGGTGACAACTCAACCATTAAATTGAGTGCATCGTAAACTCTGCGTTGCAATACGCGCAAAATAACTTCAGACATAGGGATATTGCAGCTGTTAACAATGATGTCTTCAGATTCTTCAATGACTTTTTTTTGTTTAGCTAGCTCTTTTCTTCGCTCGCCTTCTTGCTTCTCTCGGTGCTGCTGAACTGCACTGACCCATACAGCAATGACGATCAAAGCAACAATCAACATAATAATGATAGAAACAAACATAAATGACTTCTCTTAGACTACGACTCAAAAGTTGAATTTTTATATTACATCAATTAATTGCATTCTGAACAGTTTTCCGTTCATATGGATTAAATTTTTTTAAAAAATAACCTTTTATTATTATAGACCATCTAATAAATATTTGATGCTATACAATAATATAGCTGTAAAGCTATCTCGTTAGATGTAACTATGCTAGCCTAGGATAGATTGGCTTTGTCTCAAGTTTAAACTTTTGGCGCGTCGTGATCATTGCCTTGTAAAACTAATAAGAAAAATAAGCTATGAAATTACAACAACTTAGATATATTGTAGAAGTTTTAAATCACAACCTAAATGTATCAGCGACAGCTGAAAGCCTATATACATCTCAACCAGGCATATCCAAACAAGTTAGAATGCTTGAGGATGAACTGGGTGTGCAAATCTTTGGTCGCAGTGGTAAACACCTTACTCATGTTACAAACGCGGGTAATGAAATTATTAATATTGCCCGCGAGATTTTATCTAAGGTAGAGGGTATAAAAGCTGTTGCTAATGAGCATACGCTGCCTGACCAAGGTAAACTGAATATTGCAACTACCCATACACAGGCGCGCTACGCGTTACCCAGTGTTATTCAAGGGTTTATGAACAAATACCCGGCAGTGTCATTACATATGCACCAAGGTACTCCACAGCAAATTTCGGATGCAGCTGCGCGTGGTGATGCTGATTTTGCTATTGCAACTGAAGCGCTTCATTTGTACTCCGATTTAGTAATGCTTCCTTGTTATCATTGGAATCGTAGTATTGTGGTTGCAAAAGATCACCCACTTGCCCAAAAAGTACATAATCTCAGTGTACAAGATATTGCGAAATATCCACTGATCACCTATGTATTTGGGTTTACAGGACGCTCAGAGCTAGATAAAGCATTCAATGCACATGGTCTTGAGCCACATATAGTTTTTACTGCAACAGATGCTGATGTTATTAAAACGTATGTACGCTTGGGACTAGGGGTGGGGGTTTTGGCTTCTATGGCCATAGATAATTTGACTGATAAAGACCTAGTTTGTATTGATGCAAGTCATTTATTTGAAGCAAGTACGACAAAAATTGGCTTTAGAAAAGGCAGTTTTTTACGAAGTTATATGTATGACTTTATTGAGCGATTTGCGCCACACTTGACTAAAGACTTGGTTGAAAAGGCGAGCTTATTACGTAATCAAGATGATGTCGATGCGTTGTTTTGCGATATTACGTTACCAGTAAAGTAAGGTAAGTATGCGCATGTATACATCAACATGCGCAGCTACTACATTTGGCTGTAATGTCATGTAATAGCGGTTTTATCGTATTCAACTAACGTTAGTATAGTATTACTACTTGGTTGGGTGCATTTAATGGAAGGGATACTTCAAGCAAGCTCTTGCTTTTCTTTGAATCATATCTTCTTTGATGGTGTTTTAGATAGACTGTCTGAGCTTTCATTTAAGTGCTCCTATGCGAGTAATAAACAGTCACACCGAAGCCCAGAATGTACCGTGTATTATGGTAAGATATATCGTCAATTTATGCCTCACACTGAGGTTGTTGATGCAATGTTGGTGCGCAATGGAAAAATAGAGTCGCTTGGTAGCGTCGATGAAGTCAATGCTTATGTTTTGCGCTTACAGCTAAAAGTGCGCTATCAATATTTGAGTGAGCGTCATGCAATTTGTCCAGGTTTCATTGAACCTAACATACATTTAGTCATGAGTGCTGTTTTACAGCAGTGGTATCATCTTGGCCCATTTGGGTTGGACTGTAGTTGGCAAAAGTTGATGGTGCATTATAGTTATAGCTATATCGCGCGTGCATTACTGTATCTTGATAAAGGGTTAGAATCTCAAAGTTGGTTACTTGGCTATGGTTTACACAGTGGTTTGCTGGGTCATAATGTTAATATTAGTAGACAAGAAGTATTCAAGTTAATAAACCAGTTAGACATCAAAAGGCCCATTGCGATACTAGATGCTGGCAGTGCAATTGCCTACGTTAATGACAGTGCATTAGAGCAAATTTATAATTATTTAAAAAGTAATGATGCGAATTCATTTTCATCCAAAGCGGCATTTTTTGATTTAATCCACCAACAAAAAGGTTTGTATAATGAACAGCTCGTATGGCTTGCAGGCAGCTTACCTGAAGCCCATATGCAGATGCAACTTGATAATATATACACGAATATCGAAAAAGTGATAGCGACAGCACTTAGGCAAGGGGTTACTCATTTGGGTGTGATAGACACACATCCCTTTGCACGCAAAGTTTTAGCTCAATATCAGCCTACCATACAACATATTAATCTGGTTGAGCCCAAGCATAGTTGGTTGCAAGAGCTCAACAGCTTAGCATGTCTTGGTGAGCATATTAATGACGCATCAAAAGAGCTCAGTCGCTCTATAGTTATAGATATTGGGCAAGTGGGCTATTGCGGTTACGAATGGGTACAAAGCTATCATGGGCAATCTTTATTACAACCGTGCCAACAGCTTGTAGACCAAGGTTACAATGTTTGTTTACAATCGGGCTTTCCGGCTCAACCATTAAACCTAATGAGAGCAGCAGAGCAAGCAAGCACGAGAATAATGGAATATGCCCCTGGGTGCTATACCCGTCACGAACGCGTGCTATTGCCAGAACAATGCCTTTCAAAAGAGCAATCACTTCATGCTGTGACAAATGCCAGTGCCATACACTTAGGGTGTAACGCAGGGAAGTTACAAGAAGGGCAAAGCGCTAATTTTGTTCTCTTGTCTGATGATCCGCTAGGCACCGGTGATTGTTGGAGAGACTTTGCTGTTATAGACTGTTACGCGAATAAATAACAATCTGCGTGACAATCCCGCTTATCAAAAATTAAAATTCCTCCAACTTTCAAAAGCTTAAATTTATTTGGCTTTTCTGAATGTCGCGTTTAAGCCTTTTATATCATTCGCTCCATTCGCTTATTCTCTTATGTTATATATAATATATTGTATGCATTGTATATTTTGTGTTAACAATGTGGTGTCCGTTATTTCTGGGCTTGGATACACAACATACGAAGGTACACAATATGAAACTGAAAAAAATTATTTGCTCTTTGCCTATTTTGGGACTTGGACTTAGTCAAAGTCTTTTTGCTTTAGAGCGCCAGCAGCCTGCGCTTATGCACCCTCATTCAGTAGAGGCAATTTCACATATTTATCATGGCCATGAGCATAAAAAGCAAGATGAAAGAGCGCCTGTTGCTGCATCACAGTTGATTAACTATGCCAATATAAACCCACAACTTCAGTTGAGTCAGCTGATGACATCTGATGCTCAGCAAAGCTGTGATATTGATGCGCTTGCTAACGTGTCCGGTATGCAGTTGATTGAGCAAATTAAGTTACAAGGAAGTAATTGTGTTAATGAGTTGTTTTCAGCAAATAGTAATACACAAATAGCTATTTTTACTAATACAAAAATGAACAATATTGCTGAGCATGCTCGTACTTTAGCTACAAATTATGGCGGGGATGGGAGCGATGATTTAAAGGCGCTTTTTCTATTTATTCGCGCTGGGTTTTATGTCGCGTTTTACAATGATTCAGTGTCGTTTGACACAAGCGTGACTGTAAAAGTGAAAAGTGCCATCGATGCTTTTGTGAATAATGCCAGTTTTTATAGCAACAATAATGAACATGGTAAAGTACTACAAGAAGTGATCACGACGATGGATAGTGCTGAGCTACAACATGAGTATGTTGAAGTTGTTCGTCAGTGGCTAATGCGCTTTGATGAAAACTATGCAAGTAATCGTAATATGCGTAATGCCGTAAATGGTATTTTCACTATTTTGTTCCGAGGTCAATGGAATGATGATTATGTAGAAAATATTAAAAAAGATACTGCTTTGGCAAACTTACTAGCAAATTTTACGCAAAAATCTTGGATGATTAATTCTGATTCAGAATTTTTAATCGTCAATGCATCAGGTGAACTGGCTAGGCTCAAGCAGTATGGTGGTGATATTGATGAAGTGGTTACCATCGGTTTGAAAGCGATTTTCTCAACGTATAAAAGTTACGGTTTTGGTGATGCGTTGTGGCTTAATGCAGCAGATGTCGCATCATATTACGCAGATTGTAGTGAATTTGGAATTTGTGATTTTGAGGATACGTTAACACAACAGGTGCTTTCTCAAGCCCATCAGTGTAGTGATACGATCCGTATTCGTTCACAAGAAATGACATCACAGCAGCTGTCGTCAGCATGCAGTACTATGGCAGCAGAAGAGGCGCGCTTCCACACGCGTTTAGCGACAAATCAAACGCCTGTTGCAGATGATAATAATGCATTCTTGCAGGTAAATATTTTTAATAGCAGCGGCGACTATAAAAAATATGCTAAGGCTATTTTTAAAATTGATACTAACAATGGGGGCATGTACTTAGAGGGAGACCCAAGCCAAGTTGGCAATCAAGCTAACTTCGTCGCCTATGAGGCCAGCTATGCAAAAGCGGACCATTATGTGTGGAATTTAGAACATGAGTATGTTCATTATCTGGATGGTCGTTTTGACTTATATGGTGGGTTTAACGCACCTACAGAAGATATTGTTTGGTGGAGCGAAGGCGTCGCTGAATACACCGCTAACCTGAATGATAATCAAAAAGCCATTGATACGATAAAAGATGGGTCTGTCTATGATCTGGAACAAGTGTTTGCAACCACTTATGATGGCTTCGATCAAGACCGAATTTATCGCTGGGGCTATTTAGCCGTACGGTTTATGTTTGAACGTCATAATGATGAATTAAGTAAAATGCTTAACGAAACTAGAGTAGGTAATTGGTCTGGATATAAGTTGTTACTCAATACATGGCAAGTGCAGTATGGTAATGAGTTTACACAATGGACACAAGAGCTTGCAATGGGTGATAACACGGCTCCGGTTGCTCAGGTGAATGGTCCATATGAAGGTGTTTCTGGCGAGCCGATTGATTTCTCAAGTACTGGTAGCACTGATGCACAAGGGCCAATTGCAAGTTATTTGTGGGATTTTGGTGATGGTAAGCAAAGTGAACAAGCTAACCCATCTTATACTTATGAAAATGAAGGTGAATATTCTGTTACATTAACTGTTACAGATGCCGAAGGTGCTGCAAGCATTGCAACTACTACAGCAACTATTATTCAAGGGCAGAGTATACCCGTATTGCAACGTGCTCAGGTAGTCAGTATCTCAGGTCAGCAAAATGAGCAATTGTTATTTGTGCTGAATGTGCCGCAAGAAGCCAGTAACTTAAGTTTTAGCATATCCGAAGGAGGTGGTGATGCAGATCTTTATGTCCGTTACGGTAGTGAACCTACGCTTACTAGCTATGACTGCCGTCCATATGTTGGGGGTAATACGGAGCAATGCCAATTTTTAGCACCTCAGTCGGGGCAGTATTTTGTGATGATAAGAGGCTATAACGATTTTAACAATGTTGAGTTAGTAGCGAATTATGAGGCACCTATTGCTTCTTTGCCGGATGCGTGTCAAACACAAGCAGCGAAAACAGGAGGGCGAGCCAATGATGGTGAGCTTATTTGTTTAGCGAATGAGTCGGTCATGTGGTTTAGCCTTGAAAATGTTAGTGGGCAAAATATGATTAGAATTGAAACTGCCAAT
Source organism: Pseudoalteromonas sp. SANK 73390 (assembly GCF_054966645.1). NCBI lineage: Bacteria > Pseudomonadati > Pseudomonadota > Gammaproteobacteria > Alteromonadales > Pseudoalteromonadaceae > Pseudoalteromonas > Pseudoalteromonas sp. SANK 73390. The sequence goes on along the minus strand of NZ_ARPN01000118.1, from coordinate 127,944 downwards.
GGCAGTGGAGACTTAACGCTTGAGTACAGTAATGCTGGTTGGCCGGATGGCACTAATATTGATGATAAATCTGAGAATCAAGGTAATGCTGAATGTATAAGTGTTAGCACACAACCCCAATATTGGGGTTACTTGAAAGTGTCAGGTAACAGCCAAGCTGCATCATTAAAAGTAACTTATAACGACGGTGGTTGTTTTTAGTTATGAGCTGGTACATAAGCGGCACTTGCCGTTTATGTACAATATATAGGTTAAAGATTAAAGAGTTTAATGGTTGCATTGTGTCAACCGCTAGTTAAAACTGTATATATCGAGCAGCTATTCTTAGAGCAAGTCTATATTCATGAAGTTATTGTCTAATCGTCCTGTGTTGGTGATTATTTTCAGTTGTTTAATATTTGTCAGTGAGGTGTCTTTTGCTAAACAGGCAGTGAGTATCTATGCCTACCATTTAAAGCCGCCTTATATTATCGACTCAGAGGAGGAGGTAGGACTATATTTCGACTTGACTACTTTACTTAATAAGTATCAGCAGGGTTTTTTATTTAAATTAGAATATATGCCTCGCCGACGCCTTAACAGAGACATAGAGCAAAACTCTCTAGATGGTTTAATTATGGGGGTTAACCCTGTGTGGTTTAGAGATCGTCAACAAAAGAAATTTGCATGGTCGGTTCCATTTATGAATGATCGAGATGAGTTTGTTTCGCATGTTAAAACGCCCTTTGAGTTCAAAGGGCAAGTATCTTTATATAATAAAGCGGTAGGTGGCGTAAGAGGATACCATTATTTTCAAGTTGCTCCAGTGATCAGAATAGAAAAGGCAACATTGGTTGAGACTGGCTCTGAGCTGCAGCTACTGGAAATGATAGTAAAGCAGCGTTTAGACGTTGCGGTTATAAGTCGAGCAACGGTTAATTTTTTTGTTGCACAACATGAGTATTGGCAAAAGGATGTTTATTTTTCTGAGTTGCCACATGAGTCGTATAGCAGAGCAATTGTTGCAACTAAACAAATGAGAGATGTAATTAAAAGCATAAATGAGGTAATGAAGGTGCCTGCTTTTGTGCAAGAACTTCAGCAGCTACTCGCACAATATCATATTACAGAAAAAGACCTTGAAATTAAGCGCTAACAGTACTTTGTGCGCCTAGTTACCAAGTGCCGATGTTCTCCATAGATACCCAAGGCTCTGTTGGGGTTAATGGCTCACCTTTTTGTAATAGTTCAATAGAGATGCCGTCAGGTGATTTTACAAATGCCATATGGCCACATCGTGGAGGGCGGTTAATGATAACACCTGCTTGGTGTAATTTTTGACAAGTCGCATAAATATCATCTACCGAAAATGCTAAATGGCCAAAGTTTCTGCCGCCAGTATACTCTTCAGAGTCCCAATTATAAGTGAGCTCAATGGTAGGTTTGAAAGACGCTTTTGCTTGCTCCAATTGACCCGGTGCAGCCAAGTAAATTAAAGAAAAGCGGCCTTTTTCGCTATCGTAGCGCTTGACCTCGATTAAACCGAGTAAGTTACAATAAAAGTTTAATGATGCGTCTAAATCTTTAACACGCACCATAGTATGTAAAAAGTCCATGCAAATGCCCCTTATTAACTATGAGCTTAAGAACTATGGCCTTTTACTCGAATAAACAAGGGGTCGTGTACTTTTTTGGCAGTTATTTTGACTGTGCGTTGAGCAAAACTCCTGAATAGTTGCTATATGCTCGAACGCCTAAATACCAAGTGCCTTGCTGGGGGCGAGCGATATTACATTGTTCATTATTACCTTCTTTGTAAGGACGACAATCATAGTCTGAGCGCGTTGGTTTTTGCGCGAACCTTACATACAAGTCTGCATCACCAATACCTTGACTCGTATTGATCATTAAGCTGTTTGCTGAGGAGGGCACATCGAAAGTGTAGTAAAGCCAGTTGCCTTTATCGGCGCTTAGATTTTGCCACTGCTGCTGATTACCTGGCGCTGTACCAATGTTGAAACTTGCCCGTAAAGTAAGCGCTGAAAATGTGTTATAGGCTCGTAGCATTACATAGTACTTACCCGTTTGAGGGGGATTAAAAGGGCAGAGCTCATTGTTACCATCTTCATACGGGCGACAATCATAATTTGCTGTTGTCGCAAGCGCTGCAAATTTAACGTACATGTCAGCATCCCCAGAGCCACCTGATGTTGTAAAAGATAGGTTAGTAGCATCAGCGGGAACATCTAGTACATAATTGATTTCACTATCTTTGCTGGCACCTATGTTTTCGAGGGCCTCATTATTTTGCAATACAATTGGTTCGGGTGGTTCAACTGAGCCATCATTGTCTATCATGCTGAGTTTATTGCTAGCTTGTATTAATGTCAGTAGCGGACCTACCTCACTTGCATGCCACCAGTTGATGTCTTCAGGGAGTGCCAATGGCTCAGCCTCTCTTTGTGCTCTTGTTAATGTTTGTGCTGAAGTGTCAAATTGTGCGGTGCGTACTAGTAAACTATCTTCACTAACAGAAAGCACTTTAAATTGCTGAATACTTGCTAAGTCTATGGTCCAGCTTTTTGGATCATTGGCAGAGCGAGCGGGAGCCCCCCAACTTCCTTCTCCAACGTACACGGTGCCACCTGAAGTTGTTGCGTTAAATCCGTTTGGACTAGGCTTTAGTGCCTGAGTGATCTTATTTATATGGGTATCGGATTCAACCACAAGGTTCATTGCATTATCATAGAAGAGATCCGCCCACCAACTATGCAAAATAGTGTTATCAGATTTACCTGAATAGTGCGGGTACATTGGTTTGTGGTATTGCGCACCACGCCATTTGGCTGTATTGCCTTTTGTGCTAACGTCTTGCTTTAACCAGTTATTCATCACAGTAGCATAACTTGACCAGCCACTGTTTTTATACTGACTGTTTAGTGTATAAACTCGTAGCAAAGTGCCCACATTAAATGCTCCATATGTATCTGAACTGGTGCACTGGCCATCTTGGTTGTAGTCTACGCCAAACACTTGGCAAAGAGTTTTATAGTTGTCATCTTCATGATTGCCATGTGTGGCTACAAATGGATAAATCCGCTTGTAATTAATGCCATCAATAGTATCGTTAGAGAAAGTGAGCTGCCAATCCTGTAAGTATTCTTTCATTTCAGACGCTGAGTTGGCGTTCGTATAGTCACCACCATGCATGATGAATAGTGGACGGATTTTGGCAATAAGTTGGTTCCCTTTACGTCGGGTGGTCCAACCAGTTCGAGTGTCACCTCCAGCGATGGCTGTAAATGGTTGACTATCAGCTGGCGCGGTTTTAAACCAAAAACGTTCTGAACACCCTTGAGTATCGCATACTTGGTAATAAACGGCTGAGTTAGCAGTCAAATTCTTTAATGTTACAAAGTGGCTTGATAAGTTACCGTCAAAGTTGTGGGAGGCATCTACATTATGTGTATCCCAAGTTTGTTCATCTGTAGAAGTACCATATTTTATATGATGATTACTGCCCCCAGATGGAGAAAAGCCAATCGTGGCCTGTGATGCAGGGTTATGGTCCCAAATTAGCCGATGGAACTGGCTACCTGCATGAGCGCTTGTTCCAAGCGTTATAGCGACAGCGATACTCATGATACGTATTATCATATCCTTGATCCTATTTTATTGTTTGAGTGGGGTATCACGACTGCTTAACTGTGAAAGAGGGTGCGTTTGAGTAATATCACTCACTAAGATCACAAAAGCGGCATTTCTATAAGGTAAAGCAATTACACTACCCTTATGAAAATTAACTGCTTTAGCTCCGAATTTAAGGTGTTCATAATGTTGTGACAGTGTTGTATTGGCATCACTACTCCAATAATCTCCTTTTTGAATGTTTATGAAGTAATCATGGGCAATATAAACATGCCCAGGTCTTGATGGGCTTTGTAGTAAGCTGGCTAACTCGGATTCTGTCGGTAGTCGCCAATTAGTTTGACCACATAAGGAAAGTGTGTTGGTGCGATTGATAAGATCCTGTGTATCGCAGCGTGCTGTTTCAAAGTAACAGTCGCCAAAGTTCGGGTGGCCTTTATTTTGGTCATACCAAGAGTAGGTCCAGTAGCCATCATGTATAGATTCATCATCAGTTTTAACTTCCCATAATAGACTGAGTTGATTATCAAGTACGCAGGACCAAGGGCCTTGCCAGGGTGTTAATTGTCTCCCTTGTGCTGTTATTTTGGTAAAGCGCTGGTGATGCTGAGGGACGATTTCTTTATGGCCACCATAGTTAACATTTAGATATAATAGTACTGCAACTAATAGCACGGATATGATTGCGCGTGTAATCACAGCGAATACCTCAATTTAATCGCTCGTTGGTGACGAGAATGCGCAATTTGGCTGCTATCGAAAGCGGAGACCCAGATACAGGTTCCATTATTAAGCGCTATATCATGAGCGGAGTGAGTCTGATTTTGCCTAACAAGTTCTAATGTCCAATAACCTGCTTGCCATTGGCCTTTTGCTCTTACATCTGCCCTATCTCCTTCAAAGCGATTAGAGCGGTAGAGTACAGAGCTCAATTGTGCATCAACTGGGTAAGTATCCAATGATACTTGATAGGGAGTGCTGGCAAACCAGTCAAGTACAGGTTCTGAGGTATTTGATTTTTCTTTAGGTAAACGCTTTGGTATTATCATTTGCGAAGAGTACCACTGCCAATTCATGACATAAGCACCGCTTTCTTTACTATCAATTAAATAGCCCGCTTTGTAACGGCGTTGGCCATTGAGTGGCAGAGCTAGAGGGCCAAAAAAGTTATCATCTGCCAGCACCATATCGTTAGTACGTACTGCTTTCCAATGCCACAAATCTCGTACCCTTCCATCTAGACTGGCGTGATACCCTTTACCATGCCAGTTACTGGGGTGGTGCGTAAAAGGCTGTTTACCTAAATGAATGGTGCCATCAGCGCCAAATTGACAGCTATCAGATAACATCACTGCAAATTTATCTTCATAGTAACTTTGTTCATCAAAGTGATAAAATCCATTTTCTTTTACTTTCCAACCTGAGTGAGTTTTTATAAGAGGCAAATGACTTAAGCTTTGGGTTGGGTCTGCCCAGCGAAATAAAAAAAATGTTTCTTTATGATTGCTAAGTGCTTTTATCTGTACTGGCGTATAACCGTTGTAAAAATTAGCACCATGGTGTGTATCCACTAACAATGATGCTGCTTTTTGCCATTGCGGTTCATTGCCAATACCATCGATTTCCATTAATACATTAGATGAAATGGGCGTAATATTTAAAGTGTGAGTAAGAGACTGCATATAATAAAATAATGCACAAGCCACAAGTGTTAGTGCGACAGTTAATTGATATGGTATAAATCGCAGAGGTATATAAAAAACTTTTTTCAGAACTTTGTGGCCAAGCTGTAAAATATAAACCCAACTATGTAAAAGCAAATATATAAGCATCACTAAGGCACTATAATAGTGAACAGGTACAAATTGTTGTGGCAGCCAATCGAGTAATAACAAACTGCCACTTAAAACACTGCTGCCTATACTCAAATAGCCTAAGTAAGTGATGAATTTATGATAGTTAGATTGTACCGTTACTTTTTTATAACGACGTCTAAAATAAATGTAGTAACAAACAAGCACTAGTATCGTAATCCCACTGATTAGATGTAATGTGTGCACTTGGCCATTAGGTAACACAGCAGAAAATTGTAGTAAGTAAGGTTTATTTAAAGTTGCAATACGCAAACCTGATAACAAGCTTGCAGTGATACTGAGGATTACCACATAGTGCAAAATAATAAAGATAAAACGTCGCACAAAAGCCTCAAAAGTAAGATAAAAGTTAATTTATTTTACATGCTATTTACTTTGTGTGAAGTAAAGATGACAAGATATCTATTCTGTTGTTAATTCTGGTGCATATTTAGCGAATATAAGATCCTAACCTATACTCATTTATATGGTTGATATACGTATGTAGTTATTCTGCATGAGTCATTTTTAGCGAAGTTAATGAGTCAGTTAGCTCGCTAAAATGGGCACTGTTTTAATCAAATTAGTATTAATGAGAGAGTAATGATGACTGTACAGAAAATAGCGAAAGATAACGTTATTGATAGTGTGACTGACATCGTTGCCTGTCTAAATACCAGCAACTCTATTCAACGATTCTTGCTTGATATCCACTGTATTTTGCAAAAAGTAACTTATGCAGATAATTTTTATGTGGTGTTATTTGGCAGTAATGATGGCGTGCTGAGTTTTCCATATTTTCATGATGTGATGGACAACATACGCGAAGAAGATTTAGGCGATATTGATATTAAAAAGGTTGAAAATACGTTGACTGGTTATGCTGTAAATCAACGCAAAATTTGTAACTTTACTGAACAAGATATTAAAGCGCTTATTGAAAAAGGGAGTATTCAAGTTTTAGGTACAATGCCAAAGCAATGGTTATGCTTTCCGCTTGCAAATCGCAGTTCATTTTTAGGAGCATTTATCATCCAGTCCTACCGTAACGAGCAAGAATACTCGGGTGTGATAGTGGATGTGCTTTATACCATTAGTCACGTTATTTCGTCGGCACTAGATGCTTTTAACAATCAGCGAGCATTACTAGAGGCAAATGAAGCTCTACAAGTTTATCAAAAAGAATTGGAGCAGCGGGTTCAGGAGCGTACGCAAGAGTTACAAAAAAGTTTAGAAGAAGTGCGTTTAGAAGTTACTAAGCGAGAACAGTTGCAACATCAGCTTGAGTATGAATCTTTACATGACAACTTGACAGGCTTGGCAAACCGAAAATATTTATTCAAAGAGTTGTCTCGCTTATCATCAAAATCTAAACGTATAGCGCTTGAGGTTTATGTGCTTTATATCGATTTAGATGACTTTAAACCAATTAATGATACTTATGGACATCACGCGGGCGATGTTGTGTTGCAAACAGTGGCACAAAGATTAACCAAAGAGGTGAGAAGTTACGACTTAGTGTCGCGTTTGGGCGGAGATGAGTTTGTTGTATTGATGACAGAGCCGCTTCACTTTGGTGTGTTAAAGCAGGTTTGTCAGAGGCTACTTGATAAAATCTGCGCGCCTATAGAGGTGGCAGAATCCAAACAAGTTCAATGTGGTTGTAGTATCGGCGTGGCTGGTAATTACGCGCAGATATTCAGCGCCGAAGGTATTTTGCATCAAGCAGATGATGCGCTTTACAAGGCTAAAAATAATGGCAAAAAGCAAATTTCTTTTTCTGTATCAAAATAACATGAGCACGTTATAAAACTTTGCTTTAGGTCATCTTTGCTTTAGGATCATCTTATAAAGGTTTATTTATCTTAAGTTATGGCATTGAGAATATTATTTGTTTTTTGTTGGATATGGTCGTTTCAAAGCGCAGCCGTAGAGGTTACAGATCTTTACCAAAGTGAGCTTTACGTAACTGATAAAAGTCGGGCTACCCGGGTAACAGCGAGCCAGCAAGCATTGTATAATGTGATTAAAAAACTCACTGGACGCCATGAGGAGACAGACTCTGCGTTAATAAAACAAGCCATGCGCTCAATTTCAGACTACATGCACAAATATGAGTATCTTGAGGTAGCAGATGGCTCTACAAAAATTAGAGTGAGATTTGAGCCTAGTAAAGTTGAAGAGCTCGTGCGTGATGCGCAATTACCATTGTGGGGTAATCGTAGACCTCTCATAGCAATTTGGTTAGTGATTGAAGATAATTTTCGCCGAGAGTTTGTAACCCAAGATAGTTACCCACAATTAGAAAGGTTGATTTATGATACCGCAGCTGAGTGGGGGGTGCCCGTGATTGTGCCTTTATTAGACTTAGACGACTTAGCGAAGGTCAGTGTAGCTGAAGTGTGGGGAAACTTTTCTAAGCCGGTGGAGTCTGCATCTCAACGCTATAATGCAGAACGGGTGATAACGGCTCGGATGTTTCAGCAACCTAGCAGTAGCAGGTGGCAGTTAGAATGGCGTTATACAGATGCGCAAATGTTTGAAGTAAATAAGTTGGTGGGTGATAAACAACAAACGCTGATCTCGATGATAAACGATTTTTCTTCCGCTTTAGCACAAAATTATGCGATTGACCCAAATCAATTAACGGCCCTACAGACCACCACTTTAATGGTAGATAACTTAAACTCTTTCAGTTCTATTGAATTAGCAAAGCGACAGCTAGTAAGCATGAGTACGGTGGAGGATGTGGATGTAACTTATCGCTCTGGCGATAAAGTGCGTTTTCAAATCAAGCATGGCTCTACCCTTGATGATTTAGTTAAGTCGTTAAATTTAGAGCAAGCATTTAGCGTATACGTTGACCCACATGCTTTTTATCAAATTGCCAATGCAACTAACCTTAGATATAGCTGGGTAGGCGAATAGAAATGAGTAATGAACCTTTACAAATGGCTTTGCCTGTCACACTGCCAGACGATGAAACATTTGCGTCTTACTTTGGGGGAGCACAATCGCTTGAAGTTAATCACTTAAAAGTGTCTCTAAAGAATATGTCGCAGGCTTTTCAATACACTTACTTATGCGGATTAGCTGATTCGGGTAAGTCACATTTGCTTTATGCAACTTGTATACACGCGCAGGAAATGGGGCTTTCGACTATTTTATTGAGCCTACGTGAAGTAATTGATTTTGGACCAGCAGTATTAGATGGGCTTGAGTCACTGGATGTGGTGTGCATTGATGATGTGCATTTAGTTGCGGGTGTTGATCAATGGGAAAAAGCACTGTTCAATTTTTTTAACCGCTTTAGCGAGCCAAACAAATGCCTTGTCGTGACAGCTGACTTGTTGCCAAGTATGCTGAACATTAATTTACCGGACCTTGAGTCGCGTTTAGCTTGGGGAACGACTTTTCAGATACGCTCTATGAGCGATGATGATAAAGCAGAAGCACTTGTAAAGCGGGCTAATATGCGTGGATTAGAGTTATCAGATGAATGCGCTCGATTTTTGCTAACGCGTTTAAGTCGCGATATGCGTGCGTTACTTGATGTTTTAGATAAGTTGGACCATGCATCAATGGCAGCACAAAGAAAGCTCACTATTCCATTTATCAAAACGACACTTAATTTGTAATAAATTAAGTGAAAAGCGGCTTATTATGAGAGTAATTCGCCGCAAAGCGCCAAGTTTTTACAAATATTCACTTCCAACAGCAAACTCAGCTAAGTTAGGGCTAGAATCTAGGCCTTGCTTTCAGTTATCATTAGCGATTAATACACAGCAAATTACCTTCATAAAAATCAGGTATAGAATGAACTTAGAGAATATTTTAGCGCAAGCGTTAGAAGCCGTTGCACAGGCGAGCGAAATTGCGCACCTTGAGGATGTCCGAGTTAATTACCTTGGTAAAAAAGGTGAGATCACAGGATTATTAAAAACCCTTGGCAAATTAGCGCCAGAAGAGCGCAAAGATGCGGGTGCCGTGATAAACCAAGCAAAGGCCAAAGTACAAGATGCCATCAACGAAAAGCGTGAGTTATTAACCCAGCAAGCCCTTGAGAAGAAGTTAGCAGCAGAAACAATTGATGTGACTTTACCTGGACGCACTATTCCTGTAGGTGGCTTACACCCAGTAACTCGTACTATTGAGCGTATAGAGTCATTTTTTAAAGAGCTAGGATTTGCTGTAAAGTCGGGCCCTGAAGTTGAAGATGACTTTCATAACTTTGACGCTTTAAATATTCCTGAGCACCATCCAGCGCGTGCAGATCACGATACCTTTTACTTCAATCCTAAATTGGTATTGCGCACACAAACCAGTGGCGTGCAAATTCGTACAATGGAAGCTGAGCAGCCACCACTGCGCATTATTTCACCAGGGCGTGTTTATCGTAATGACTATGACCAAACACATACGCCAATGTTCCATCAGGTTGAAGGCTTAATGGTCGATACAGACGTCAGCTTTACTGAGCTAAAAGGTATTTTGCACGACTTTTTACGCAACTTCTTTGAAGAAGATATGGAAATTCGTTTTCGTCCCTCGTACTTCCCATTTACTGAACCTTCTGCAGAAGTCGACGTAAAAGGCAAAAATGGTAAGTGGTTAGAAGTATTGGGTTGTGGCATGGTACACCCAAATGTATTGCGCTCAGTGGGTATTGACCCTGAAAAGTATACGGGCTTTGCCTTTGGTATGGGGGTAGAGCGTCTAACCATGTTGCGTTATGGCGTTAATGACTTACGTGCATTTTTTGAAAACGATTTAAAATTCCTAAACCAATTCAGATAAGAGTGATGTAAATATGAAATTTAGTGAAAAGTGGTTAAGAGAGTGGGTTAATCCAGCCATTGATACTGAGACTCTATCTGAACAGCTTTCTATGGCTGGTTTAGAGGTGGATGGTTTAGATGCTGTTGCAGGTGATTTTACTGGGGTAGTGATAGGGGAAGTCGTTGAATGTGCTCAACACCCTGACGCTGATAAGTTACGTGTAACTAAAATTAATGTTGGCGAAGACGAGCTGTTGGATATTGTCTGTGGCGCAGCAAATTGTCGCGCAGGCTTAAAAGTAGCAGTTGCGAAAGTGGGGGCTGTATTACCAGGTGACTTTAAAATTAAAAAAGCCAAGTTACGAGGTCAACCATCTCACGGTATGCTGTGTGCGTTTGAAGAGCTTGGTATGGCAGAAAGTTCTGATGGTATCTTAGAATTACCTACTGATGCACCTGTTGGGCAGTGTATCCGTGAATACTTTTCTTTAGATGACGTTACTATTGATGTGGATTTAACGGCTAACCGCAGTGATTGTTTAGGCATTAAAGGTTTAGCACGTGAAGTAGGCGTTTTAAATTCACTTGACGTTTGTGCCATAAATATTGAGCCAGTGCCGCCGAGCATTGACGACAAAATAGCCATAGAGCTTGTTAATAGTGCATCGTGCCCGCGCTACCTAGGCAGAATCATCAAGGGTATTAACCTTGATGCAACGACACCACTTTGGATGGTTGAAAAGCTACGTCGCTCGGGTGTGCGCTCTATTGACCCTGTCGTTGACGTTACCAACTACGTATTGTTAGAGCTTGGTCACCCAATGCATGCTTTTGATTTAGCTGCGATTGATGGTGGTATTAAAGTTCGCAACGCGAACGAGCAAGAAGAGTTAGTCTTGCTCGATGGTAATACCGCTAAGTTAAACTCGTCTACATTGCTTATAGCTGATGACAATAAAGCGTTGGCGATGGCGGGGATTTTTGGTGGTGAAGCATCTGGCGTAAAAGCAGGCACCAAAGATATTTTATTAGAAAGTGCCTTTTTTGCACCGCTTGCGATTGCTGGTCAAGCGCGTAGTTACGGACTGCATACCGATGCGTCTCACCGCTACGAACGTGGCGTGGACTATACACTTCAACACGATGCTATGCACAGAGCGACAGCATTATTATTGGAGATTGTAGGCGGTCAGGCAGGCCCTGTTGTTGAAGCTGTGTCAGAAGCTGATTTACCAAAAGAAAAATCTGTAACGTTACGCCGAGAGCGTTTAGATAGAGTGATAGGCCACCCTATTGCTGATGATAAGGTGAGCGATATTTTAGCGCGCCTTGGCTTACAAGTCAGTTTTGAAAATGATGTTTGGCAAGCAACAGTGCCTAGTTATCGTTTTGATATCAGTATCGAAGAAGACTTGATTGAAGAAGTTGCACGGGTGTTTGGTTATAACAACATCCCCAATGTAGCACCTAAAGCTGCGTTAAAAATGACCCATCATGCTGAGGCGAATGTACCTGTTGCCCGCTTGCGTAACGAGCTAGTAGCGCGTGGTTACCAAGAGGCTATCACATATAGCTTTGTTGACCCTAAAGCGCAGCAGTTACTTCATCCACAGTCTGATGCATTAGTATTGCCTCATCCAATTTCGGTTGAAATGTCAGCAATGCGAGTAAGTTTGATGACGGGATTAATCAATGCCGTTGTTTACAACCAAAATCGCCAGCAACCACGTATTCGTTTATTTGAGCAAGGTTTAAAGTTCTTATCTGATGACTCGGCAGAAAATGGTGTTGCACAAGTTGCTGTTTTAGGTGGTATTGTCTATGGTAATACTCATAATGAGCATTGGTCTATTGCATCTCGCCCCGCTGACTTTTTTGATATTAAAGGGGATGTAGAGGCGTTATTAGCTTTAACAAATGATCGTTCACGTTTTAGCTTTAAAGCGCAGGAAAATGATGGCTTGCATCCAGGTCAATCAGCAGCTATATATTTTGATGATGTAAAAGTTGGCTTTATTGGCGCAGTTCATCCACAATTACAAAAGTCTCTAGGTTTGAACAGTACGGCCTATGTATTTGAAGTTGAAGTGGATGCATTAAGTACTCGCAAGCTTCCAGAAGCGGTAAATGTGTCTAAATTTCCATCAAATCGCAGAGATATTGCTATTTTAGTTGCAGATGACGTAAAAATAGGCGATATTTTAGAAAGCATTGAGAAAGTTGGCGGAAATCAATTAGTTGACCTAAACTTATTCGATGTGTATAAGGGCAAAGGTATTGAGCCAAACTTTAAGAGTTTGGCGATTGCTCTGACACTACAAGCGGTTGATAGAACACTCGAAGAGAAAGACATCAATCAAGTTGTAGACAACGTGGTGGCCGAATTGGCCAAACAATTTAATGCATCGTTGAGGGACTAGATATGGCGCTTACTAAAGCCGACATAGCTGAACACCTATTTGAAAAATTGGGGATAAATAAAAAGGATGCCAAAGACTTAGTTGAAGCGTTTTTTGAAGAAATCCGCTCAGCGCTTGAAAAAGGAGAGCAAGTAAAGCTCTCTGGATTTGGTAACTTTGATCTTCGTGACAAAAAAGAGAGACCGGGTCGAAACCCTAAAACAGGTGAAGACATTCCTATCTCTGCGCGTCGCGTAGTAACTTTCCGTCCAGGTCAAAAACTGAAGACTCGCGTCGAAGTTGGTACCAGTAAAGAAAGTTAATATTTTTTAAAAGTTGAAGCTATTCTTAAGGCCTTGGGTTAACACTCAAGGCCTTTTGTTTTGTCATAAATTAGTCATACATATTATTTAAACTTGTACCTCTTAAAAATGGCAGGCTGGAGTTTAGATCATGCCAAGGGCATACATGTTCGCAAAGCAATTAAGAAGCGTTGCGTTAGCTTGGCTGGCTTGCAGCTTTATATTTGGTATTTTACTTGCGTTATTATTTGTACAGCACCGTGATAGCGAAAAACACCACATTCAAAATATTGCAGAAAAAGTGCACTTTGAACTTAACTCGCAAATTAAAGAGATAGATGAATTTTTGAATCAGGCTCAGTCGCTTGATGTAAATTGCCCGCCTGAAACACTATTTAGATTGCGCCAGCAAGTATTTAAAAACCCTGCAATGAGTGAAATTGGTATTGTTAATCAAAAAGGCCAATTACTGTGTAATTCCTATGAGCGATTAAATCCACCGATTCAAACAACAGCGCCAATAAAAGCAGATGGGTTAAGATACCATGGCCCTATCATTAGTGAATATATGGAGGCGTCTGCGTTTGTACTGGCCAGAACACGACCTGATGGCTATGAAATTAATGTACTGTTACCCAGTGATTGGTTACGTCATACGCTGGAGTTAGAGCAGTATTCTGGTCTTGACTTTATCGCGTTAGTAGATAGTCAAACAGGTGTACCTATTATATTGAAAGGCCATTATAGTTTACCGCTAAACGAGCCTTTATTTCCTATTAAAAGATCAGTACAAGCGCAAGGAGAGTTCGATGATGGGCAAGGTAAATACCTATATGCTAAACCACTGGCTTCATTACCTAAGCTTGCGATTATAGCGAGCAGCAACAGCCTATCTATTTTTTTAGTTGCCCCATCGTCTTTGAGCGTATTGGCTGTGTTGTATCTATTTGCATGGGCCGCTTTGAGCTTTTTACATCATCATTATGAGCAGCGACAATTGAGTTTAAAATCTCAGCTCAAACACGCCATTGCAAAGCAGCAGTTATTTAATGTTTATCAACCTTTGATCGATGCAAAAACCCAAAATATTGTTGGGGTGGAAGTGTTGATCCGTTGGCAGCATCCGACAGAAGGTGAGTTGGGCCCAGCATACTTTATCCCTGAAGCTGAAAGAAGTGGGGCGATTGTGGAAATATCAATTGCTCAAGTTAATACTGCGCTTGAGGAGCTTGCGCCATTATATACTCAAAACCCTGAGTATAAAGTGTCGTTTAACGTCAATGGTCAGCTGCTTTGTTGTCAAGAATATCTAAATACACTGTACAAAGCACATCAGCAGATAAGTGCTTTGACGATTGAATTGACAGAGCGAGATGTATTGTCACAAAATCAAGTACAACAAACGTTAGAGCAGCTGGTTGAGCAAGGTATAGAAGTCGCCGTTGATGACTTTGGCACGGGATATAGTGGATTACAATATCTGCAAAGTTTCCCAATTGACTTGTTGAAAATAGATCAAAGTTTTGTCGCTTCAATCGGACTTGATAATTTGCAATCACCCGTACTTAACGCCGTAATAGAAATGGCAGAGAAGCTGGATAAAAAGTTAATAGCTGAGGGGGTAGAAACACCTCATCAAGCGGCTTACCTTATCAGTAAAGGGGTCACGGTGCATCAAGGATGGTGCTACTATAAAGCACTGAAAATAAATGCCTTAAAAAAGATAGCGCAAACCAATATTACATTGTCTATGACAAGGGTAAATGCAGCCTAGGGTGAGCCTTTAATTCACGACAAGAATAGAATGAAAGCCCCTTTATGGGGCTTTTTAGGAAGTGCAAACTTTAAAATTATAGGTAAGCAAAGTAGCAAGCATACTCAGGCAGCGTGATTTGACCCGCACTATAGCTACCTGTGTTATGTGGCAGCTTACATTGAGCTGGTTCATTCAGGTTTATGGGCAGTGTTGCTTGTGCTTGGGATAAATTGAATGCGCACAGCATCGTTTTACCTTTATATTTTCTATAAAATGCCAATATGGGTTCTGCTGTTTCGATAAACTCAATATCGCCATAAAGCAATTCAGGGATTTGTTTACGCCACGCCATGAACGTTTGAAAGTAAGCGAGTACTGAACCGGGTTGCTGGGCTTGTAGCTCGACTGACCGCGATGTGTGCTCGTTAAACATCGGTAGCCAAGGCGTACTTTTACTAAAGCCAGCATTGTCCTGTTCTGGTGCCCATGGCATTGGGGTGCGACAACCATCACGGCCTTTGAAGTTTGGCCAAAAAGTAATCCCATATGGGTCTTGTAAGTCTTCAAAGGCAACTTCTGCCTCACCTAAGCCAAGTTCCTCACCTTGATACATACAAACACTGCCGCGTAATGAACCAAGCAATGCGCTCAGCATTTTTACTTGCTGGTTATTGACTGATTTACCATCTATGTGCCATCGACTCGCAACACGTTCTACATCATGATTACTAAATGCCCAACATGGCCAACCTTGTGTCATTACCGACTCAAGTGTGCTGACTGTTTCTCGGATATACTGTGCGCTGTAGTCTTTTGTTAGTAATTCAAAGCTATAGCCCATATGAAGTTTATCATCATCAGCTGTATATTCAGCCATGGTTTGTAAAGAGTCTTCGGATGATATTTCACCTAAACTTACGGTGCCTGGGTAGCGGTCTAACAATGTCCGAATTTCTTGCATGAAGGCCAGATTTTCAGGTTGGGTATTATTATAATAATGGTACTGAAACGCATAAGGGTTATCTTCACTAAATCCACGCCCTTGACGCAATGCTTTTGGTTTAGCTGGGTTATCGCGAAGTTGTGCGTCATGATAGCAAAAGTTGATTGCATCGAGACGGAAGCCATCTACGCCCTTTTTAAGCCAAAACTCTACGTTGTCTAATACCGCTTTGCGCACATCTGGATTGTGAAAGTTCAAATCAGGCTGTTCAGTGAGAAAGTTATGCAAATAGTATTGGCAGCGTCGAGGCTCCCATTGCCAAGCTGTTCCACCAAAAATTGATAGCCAATTGTTAGGGGCGCTGCCATCAGGTTTGGCGTCTGCCCAAACATACCAATCGGACTTTTCATTATCTGCGCTTTGACGGCTATCGATAAACCATTGGTGCTCGTTAGAGGTATGACTTAATACTTGATCAATAATAATTTTGATATTGCGCTGATGTGCTTGCTCTATTAATGTATCGAAATCATTTAAATTACCAAACATTGGGTCGATATCGCGATAGTCGCTAATATCATAACCAAAGTCTTTCATTGGAGATTTAAAAAATGGTGAGATCCATATCGCATCAACACCCAATGATTTAATATAATCTAATCGGTCTATGATCCCTGGTAAATCACCAATACCATCACCATTTGTATCTTGGAAGCTACGAGGGTATATCTGATAGATAACCGCACCTTTCCACCACTGCTGTTGAGCCATGTATATTCTCCAAATCTCTGCTCAATGCCACAATATTTTTATGTGTGTTTACATAAAAAATAGCTTTGGGGCAATAATGGCAAAAAGCATACGTTATCCCCAAAATACTGTAAAAAGGTTACATACGTATGCAGTATAAATACCTAAACTGGGGCTAAGGGTTTTCAGCTATATTTCATTTGAATATTATGTAATAAAAGTTTACCAATTTGACTTAATGCATGAATTTCAATTTAAAGTGTTTGTTTTTATTGGTTTGGCATGACTTTAATTGGTATTACCAATTTGTATTTTGTAATCTAAAAAGGTGAAACTAAAATTTCGATTGTGCTTTTAAATAGCAAGAATATGAGTTCACGTTAAGTTTAGTGCATACAGTCGCTATAGATTTGTGACGCGACACGGTTAATTTATAAATCAATAAAATTAATAAAAACAAGTTGTTACACTTATTATTGTGAAATAAATGTAAAGCTAATTTGGTTGGGTTTGGCTTGAATACGTATGCATAAAGTTGTGTATAAAATTGGCTGGGGGCTAATATGCATCCTGACAACAAAAGTAGCTGGCCACCCATACGCTTGTAATTTAAACAAGCAGCTAATAATAACGTGACCAGTAATAAATTGGGTAATTGGGATAAAACACTATGTCTATGTTCAAACCAAGCATGTTAACACTTGCACTCGTTGCTGCGGGGGTTGTATCACATACCACCTTTGCGGCTGAAGAAACGGCGAAAAAAGTAGAAGTAATTGAAGTTAAAGGCTTTCGTGCCAGCGTTGTTGAATCAATCAACACTAAACGTTTCTCTTCGGAGGTTGTGGAATCAATCTCGGCTGAAGACATAGGCAAATTACCAGACTCTTCTATTGCAGAATCGATTGCCCGATTACCGGGGCTAGCTGCGCAACGTCTTGATGGCAGAGCAAGTAAAGTGAGTGTTCGAGGCTTTAGTGAAGACGAAAGCGCTACGACATTCAATGGCCGTGAGCAAGTATCGATTTCAGACAACCGAGGTGTTGAGTTTGACTTATACCCTTCGGAAATAATGAGCGGCGTAACCGTTTACAAAACACCCAGTGCAAACTTAGAAGCTGAAGGTATTGCAGGTGTTATTGACATGCAAACCATTAAGCCACTGAGTGTTGATGAACGTGTCGTGCAAATTAACACCATGTATGAAAAGACCAGCTTCGATAAATTAAACCCGGATGGAGATGATGCCGGTTTGCGCGGTACATTTTCATATGTAGACAAGTTTGCTGATGATTCAGTTGGTGTTGCATTAGCATTGACCACAATGACCTCACCAAACCAAGAAAAACGCTGGAATGCATGGGGTTACCCAACTTTTGGTGACGACGACAAGTATTCAATCTTAGGTGGTGCTAAACCTTTTGTCCGTTCTTCAACGCTTGAGCGTGATTCAGCCATGTTTGTATTAGAGATGGCTCCATCTGATAACCTGTCTATGGTGTTTGACGCACTATATGTTGACTTTAAAGACAAAAAAATATTACGCGGTATTGAGATCCCATTTGCTTGGGGGCAAGGGACTATTTCAGAGCAAAGTGCAGTGTTTGATGAAGCGTCAGGTTTTGTTACTAGTGCCATCACTGAGGGACAGCGTGTAGTCGTGCGAAACGATTATGAAGAGCGCGGTGCAGAGTTAAGTGCGTTTGGTTTCAATACTAAATATAACGTGAATGATTCTTTAACACTTGAGCTTGATGCAAGTCACTCAAGTGTTGATAAAAAAGTGTGGAGCCTTGAAAGTTACTCAGGTACTGGGCGCGGTGATAATCGTGGTGCTGCAGATACCATCGGTTATACATTTAATGGCGGCAATACCGGCGCGCAGTTTTCGCACCAATTAGATTACAGTGACTACGATTTAATCAAAGTGGGCGGACCTCTTTCTTGGGGCGGGAGTGCGGCACTTAATGATAAATACGGTGTGAGTGAGACTGAATATAAAAACCAATTACAAGACGGTTTTTTAAATACGCCAACAGTTGAAGATGAATTAAATACCCTGAAGTTAGCTGCAAAACAAGCGTTAGATAACGAATTTATCTCAAGCGTGGAAGGTGGCGTCTCTTATCGTAAACGTGAAAAAAATAAGGTATCAGAAGGTTACTTCCTTACTTTAAGTGACTTTTCTTACCCTGATAATACCGGCATGATGGTTGTACCTGAGCAGTACCGGTTAGGCACTGCCAGCTTAGACTTTATTGGCATGGGAGACATGATAGCGTATGACTCAAAAGCGATGGTTGCTGATGGGCAGTTTTCACAACTGGCAGAAAGCTTGACAAAGCCTGATCATACAACCAAATCTTGGCGCGTAGAAGAACAGGTAACAGCAGCATACCTGCAAGCAAATATTAATGCTGAGGTCGCCAATTTACCTTTAAGTGGTAATGTGGGTGTGCGCTATGTAAAAACTAAGATCAATACACAAGGTGCAATTGCAAGAAATACGGGTAATGGGCAGCTTGCTTTCACTCCAAGTGATGTAGAAAATGACTACTCTCATGTTTTACCGAGCTTGAATCTATCATTAGCAATAGATGACACGCAAACCGTGCGCTTTGGTGCGGCAAAAACCTTGTCACGTCCTCGCATGGATGAGATGCACGCATCACTGGCTAGAGAGTACAAACAACAACCGGATGATAATGGCAATAATTGGGAGATCACCGGGGGTAACCCTAATCTAGCGCCAAAAGAGGCAACGGGTCTAGATTTGAGCTATGAAAATTACTTCAGTGCAGAAGGTTATTTTTCGGCTGCATTATTTCATAAAGAACTCGATGTATGGACTTTTGATGGCTCGGTTGAAGAAGATTTAGCCGGTGTTGTGAACCCTTCAACAGGTGAAGTGCCTGATAACACAACTGCAACGAGAAAGTACAAAGAAAATGGTGGCAGTGGAGATCTTTGGGGTTATGAACTTGCACTGACATTACCATTTAACTTATTCCATGACACACTTGAAGGTTTCGGCATTATTGTTAGTCATACAGGTGTTAAACAAGATGTGAAGGACCAGTATGGGAAAGAGTACAAACTTCCTGGTCTGTCAGAAAAAATTCAGAGTCTAACCGTATATTACGAAAACCATGGTTTCCAAGCGCGTACAAGCATGCGTAAGCGCAGTGACTTTAAAGGTGAAATAAATGGTGTTGGCTTTACTGGTGTTCAGGTGGATATCATGGGCGAAACCATTTGGGATGCACAACTTGGTTATGACTTTGGCGAGGGTGGATTTAACTCATTAGAAGGTTTAGCGGTTAGCTTGCAAGTACAAAATATCACTGAAGAGCCATTTACCGCGCTATCAGGTGACAATGCATTGCAAGTGCGTGACTACCAAGATTATGGTCGCACCTATATGCTAGGATTAAGCTATAAGTTTTAATCGTTGACACGCGATTGAGCCAAAGCCCTTGTTATAAACACAAGGGCTTTTTTGTATTAAGCTACGAAGAGG
Organism: Pseudoalteromonas sp. SANK 73390; assembly: GCF_054966645.1. NCBI lineage: Bacteria > Pseudomonadati > Pseudomonadota > Gammaproteobacteria > Alteromonadales > Pseudoalteromonadaceae > Pseudoalteromonas > Pseudoalteromonas sp. SANK 73390. The sequence goes on along the minus strand of NZ_ARPN01000118.1, from coordinate 108,016 downwards.
TTTTGCTATGTCAGCTCAACAAATTAAAAATGTTGTGATTGTTGGTGGAGGCACCGCAGGGTGGCTCAGTGCGACGTTTCTAGCCAAAGTAATGGGTAAACTGATCAACATTACTTTGCTGGAGTCAACAGATATTGGCACTGTTGGTGTGGGGGAGGCGACCATTCCACCATTACAGCCTTTTAACAGCGCAATGGGCATTGATGAAGCTGCTTTTATTAAGGCAACGAAAGCAACCATGAAGCTTGGTATTCAGTTTGAGGGTTGGGGGAAGGCAGATAGTTGCTATATGCATGCTTTTGGTGCAATTGGTAAAGATTTTGCGTTTTGTGAGTTTCACAATCACTGGTTACATGCACAACAGCAAGGTAAGCAGAGCGATTTTTGGGATTTTTCTTTAAATTACCAAGCAGCGAAACAGCACAAGTTTTCAAAACTCAATGCTATTGCAGGTACTAATTTACCGGGAATTGCTTATGCCTATCATTTTGACGCCGGTTTATATGCAAAATTTTTGGCTGAACACGCTAAAAGCATGGGCGTTGAGCACATAAAGGCAACGGTACATAAGGTAATAAAAGATAATCTCAGCGGCAATATTAGTAAACTTGAGTTAGATAACGGCGCGCAAATAAGTGGCGATTTATTTATTGATTGCACTGGTATGCACGGCTTACTAATAGATAAAACACTTAACACGGGGTTTGAGGATTGGTCGCACTGGTTACCTTGTGACAGTGCTCTGGCTGTTTCATGTGAACATCCAAATGATGAACGTGCACCTTACACGCGCTCTATTGCACATCAAGCAGGGTGGCAATGGCAAATACCCTTACAGCATCGCATTGGGAACGGATTAGTATACGCCAGTAAGCACTTAAGTGATGAGCAAGCAAAACAGTTATTACTAAACAATTTACCCAGCGAAGCGCTCGCAGAGCCAAAACTAATACGCTTTAGAACGGGACGTAGGCTCAAAGCATGGCATAAAAATGTAGTTGCCATTGGCTTATCGAGTGGTTTTTTAGAACCTTTAGAGTCAACCAGTATTCACTTAATCCAAACGGCGATTGTACGCTTGGTTAAGTTATTTCCTCATCACGGGATTGAGCCTAGCCAAGTGGCGCTTTTCAATGAGCAATCAAAGACTGAATTTGAACGTATTCGAGATTTTATCATTTTGCATTACAAACTTAATCAGCGAGACGATTCTGATTTTTGGCAGCAGTGCGCAAATATGGATATTCCTGATAGTTTGGTAAAAAAAATGCATTTGTTTAAGCAAACAGGCCAGTTGCTGCGTGAAGATGAAGAGTTATTTGCGCAAGTGGCTTGGTTGCAGGTATTTATTGGTCAAGGTTTAATCCCCAAGCAATCTCACCCTTTGGTTAATAGCATGAATGATGAACAGCGTGCCTCATTATTTGACAGTTTGCAGACTTTAATTCAGCAGACAGTATCGGCTATGCCGACGCATACCGACTTTTTAAAAAGATAAATAACGCAAAAATGCGTATAAACACCTGTAATCTCACAGGTGATGTATGACTTACATATGAATACCCGCTTTGAATACGTATGCAGGCTGTTCAACCAACATGATAAGCCAAGGTAGACTGCTATAAGCCACATTATGACAACAAGTGACAAAAAATTTAATGATAAATAAAAAAGCAAAGTCCACAACGCGAGTGTTAAAGCGCGCAGTTGTCGGTGTGATGTGTAGCAGTCTATTAGTAAGCTGCTCTGAGCATGATAATCACGTAAATAAAGCGCGTATAACCGAGCTACATAGTGCCGAGACTCAAGTGAGTAAGCCTGTTGTATATCAAGTGTTTACGCGCCTATTTGGTAACAAAAAAACCGCTAATATCCCTTGGGGCACAGTTGAGCAAAACGGTGTGGGCAAGTTTGCTGATTTTAGCCCAAAAGCATTACAAGAAATAAAAGCATTAGGTACAACGCATGTTTGGTATACCGGTGTGTTGCACCATGCTTTGGTGACCGAACATAGCAAATTTGGTATAGCGGCGGATGACCCCGATGTAGTAAAAGGGCGCGCAGGTTCCCCTTATGCGGTAAAGGATTACTATAATGTGAACCCCGATTTAGCGACTGATCCAAGTCAACGCTTAGCGGAGTTCGATGCGCTTATAGCGCGAACGCACAAAGCCGATATGAAAGTGATTATTGATATTGTGCCAAACCATGTTGCACGCAACTACCAATCTCTGTCTGCACCTCAAGGAGTCGCTGATTTTGGCGCTAATGATGACACTACAAAAATGTATGCCAGAGATAATAATTTTTATTATGTTGTGGGCCAAGACTTTAAAGTACCTAAAAGCACTGAACATCCGCCGTTAGGTGGCCAACATCACCCACGTATTGATGGGCAATTTGTTGAGTCTCCAGCTAAGTGGACGGGAAACGGGGCTCGTGCAGCAGCACCCGATATTAATGACTGGTATGAGACTGTAAAAGTAAACTACGGGGTAAAGCCAGATGGTAGTTATGACTTTCCAAAGCTACCAGATGGCTTTGAGACAAAGTCGGTGTCTGATCATTATAAATTTTGGCAACAGCATGACCTACCTGACAGCTGGTATAAGTTCAGGGATATTACTCAGTACTGGTTAAATCGTGGCGTAGATGGCTTTAGATACGATATGGCTGAGATGGTGCCGGTGGAGTTTTGGAGCTTTTTAAATGCATCTATAAAAATGCAAAATCCAGAGGCATTTTTGCTTGCAGAGGTTTATAACCCTGCGCTTTATCGCGATTATATCCAAAAAGGTAAGATGGATTATTTATATGACAAAGTGGGGTTCTACGATAGCCTAAAAGCATTAATGCAACAAACGGGCAGTGCAAAAGCGGTATTTGAACAGCATTTGAGTGTGAGTGATATTGCAAAGCATATGCTGCACTTTTTAGAGAACCATGATGAACAACGCATTGCTAGTGCTGAGTTTGCAGGCGATGCACGGATGGGAAAACCTGCGATGGTGGTTTCTCATTTAATCAGTAAAGCGCCCACTATGTTGTATTTTGGCCAAGCGGTTGGCGAAGATGGCTCTGAACAAGCGGGTTTTGGTAAACCAAGTCGTACCAGTATTTTTGATTATATTGGTGTACCTGCTCACCAAGCATGGATGAACGGAGGTAAGTTTGACGGCGGGCAGTTGAGTGATCAGCAGCGAGACTTAAGAGCCTATTACATTAAACTTATGTCGTTAAGTACTTTGCCTGCCATTGTTGCTGGCGATTTATTATCAATAGATTTAGAAACCGATACTATTGAAGCACAACAACGTGTGATGGCATTTGCCCGTTCACTCGGCAATCAAAAGTTAGTGGTTGCGAGCAACTTTGATGCTGCAAGCACCCATACCGTTAGTTTGCAGTTACCTAAAAACTGGCAACAGATAACTCAACATGCCGCCCGTGATTTACTAGAGCAGCGTGGCGTTCAAACTATACAAGATAACCAAATAACCATCACTTTAGCACCGCGCGCGAGTGTGGTTTATTTACTTGAGGATTAGCCATGGAACAACAAAAACCGAACTTAAGCTTTTGGCAAATCTGGAACATGTGTTTCGGCTTTCTAGGGATTCAATTTGGCTTTGCTCTGCAAAATGGTAACGTCAGCCGTATTTTTCAGACTTTAGGTGCATCGGTAGATGATATTCCTATTTTGTGGGTTGCAGCGCCGCTCACAGGGTTAATTGTGCAGCCAATTATTGGTTATTGGAGTGATAAAACATGGGGCCGTTTAGGCCGTCGAAGACCGTTCTTTTTATATGGTGCTATTTTAACGACTTTATCATTATTCATTATGCCTAATTCATCAACGCTTTGGATTGCCGCGGGCGTGTTATGGATAATGGATGCATCAATTAATGTCACGATGGAGCCATTTAGAGCGCTGGTGGGTGACAACTTAAATGAAAAGCAACGGGCTACTGGTTATTCAATGCAGAGCTTTTTCATTGGTATTGGAGCTATTGTGGCATCAGCGTTACCCTGGATGATGACTAATTGGTTTGGCATAAGTAACACTGCGGGAGAAGGGCAAATTCCAGAGTCGGTCAAATTTGCTTTTTACTTTGGTGGCGCTATTTTATTTTTTGCGGTGATGTGGACCATTATTAAAACCAAAGAATATAGTCCTGAGCAATTAGCGCAATTTGATGGCCAATTAAACAGTACACATGAAACCAATGGCTCGCTCAAAATTATTAACTATGCCAAAGGCGCTATGATATTTGCAATTTTGGGTGGGGGGTTATTAGCGAGTGTGTTTACATTTGAATTAGAGAAAGAGCTTTATTTACTCGCAGCATTGCTTTTAAGCTTTGCTATGGTGCAGTTAATTTCAGGCTTTTTACAAAATCAGCAGCGTGTTAACGGCGGTTTTTATCAGGTTATTTATGATGTATTTACTATGCCATCAACCATGCGACAACTTGCCGTGGTGCAATTTTTCAGTTGGTTTGCCTTGTTTGCAATGTGGATTTATACCACTTCAGCGGTAACTAGCTTTCATTATGGCAGCTCAGATGTTACCAGCCAAGCCTATAACGATGGCGCTGATTGGGTGGGCGTTTTGTTTGCTGCCTACAATGGTTTTGCCGCACTGGCTGCGATTGTAATACCTATCATGGTGAAGCGCATTGGTTTGGCTAAAGCACATTGTGTGAACTTGCTGTTAGGCGCGGGGTCATTAATGAGCTTTATGTTTATTCATCAGCCACAAATGTTGTGGTTGCCCATGGTGGGGGTTGGGTTTGCATGGGCGTCAATTTTATCTTTGCCTTATGCCATGCTGAGTAACTCATTACCAAGTCACAAAATGGGTGTATTTATGGGTATTTTTAACTTTTTTATCGTGATCCCACAACTATTAGCAGCCAGTATTTTAGGCTTAATTTTAAGACACCTATTTGATAATCAACCTATATATGCACTGGTGATAGGTGGTGTCTCTTTTATTTTTGCTGCCGTGTCAGTATTACGTGTTAAAACCACCGCCGTTTAGGAGAAAAGTATGAAAAATAAGATTAATAAACTTACTGCAGCATTATTGACTGTGGGCCTTGTTGGCTGTGGTAGTGCAAGTTATGATACGCCTAACGTAGCTGTATCACAAGCGGTTGCGCCAGGTGCGCCAGGTGATAAGCCATTTTGGGCATATTCAGGTAAAACAGGTATTGGCACCTCTTATGAGGCTTATGTAGATGGTCAGTATAGCGATAAAGCAGCTACAGGTACTGTGTCAAAAGTATGGTTCTCACTTGCCAAAGGCATGGTTACAGAAACTATGTTCGGACTTATTCATCAAGCGCAACTTAAAGACATGCAAATGATAGTCACAGGCGTTGATAATGAGGGGCGTGCATTTAGTGTTAAAGAGAGCGATGACCACGCGTTTGAGGTCACAGTTGATTACTTGTACAAAGATAACGCAGGTCGACCATTATCATTGGCCTATAAAATAATCAGTAAAGACAAACAAGGTCGTTTTGTATTAGAAAAGCACGTATTTACAGACCCTGATGGACAAAGCTTATTTTTACGCGCGCACATTAAAAATAACCTTAAAACACCACTTCAAGCCTATGTTTCTGCCAATCCGTACATTAATAATAATGGTATAAATGACCACGCAAAAGTAACTAAACAAGGATTACTGGCTTATGAAGGTAATAATTACTTAACCTTGCAAGTTAAAGGTGGTTTTGAAGTTGCGTCTGTTGGCTTTATTGGGCAAAGCGATAACCTTGCATCGTTGATGCAAACGCAAAAGCTTGCGAAAACATATGATTGGACAGGCGATACATCAGGTAATGTCAGCCTACTGGGTAAGCTGGGTAATGTTCAGCAAAGTGCAGAGTTTGATTTGGTACTGAGCTTTGGTTCATCACAACAAACAAGTACTAATCAGGCACAAAAAACGTTATACAACGGCTATCAATCGGTGCTTGATACCTATAATGGCAAAGGTAGTGCACTTGGATGGGAAGATTACCTAACTTCGCTAAGCCCAATGCAGCGTTTAACTCCATACAGTGCTGACCAAGGTAAGTTGCTATATACCAGTGCGTTAGTGCTTAAAGCACAAGAAGATAAAACGCACGCAGGGGCTTTAATCGCTTCATTATCTAACCCTTGGGGCGATACAGTATCAGCTGAAAAAGGTTCAACTGGCTACAAAGCAGTGTGGGTACGTGATTTTTATCAAGTTGCAATGGCATTTATGGCAATGGGGGATACGCAGACTGCGAAAACCGCATTTGAATATTTAGAAAAAGTACAGGTAACTGATAAAACGCCGGGTAACAAGGGTGACACTGGCTGGTTTTTACAAAAGACCCATGTTGACGGTGAGCTTGAATGGGTAGGTGTTCAGCTAGATCAAACTGCGATGCCAATTATGCTAGCTTGGAAGTTACACCAAGCTGATGTGCTAAGTGATGATGAATTGAGCTATTGGTATACAAAAATGCTCAAACCTGCTGCGGATTTTTTAGTACATGGTGGCAAAGCAAAAATTCTCTGGAACGATACGCAGATCACGCCTCCAGCAACTCAACAAGAGCGTTGGGAGGAGCAAAATGGTTATTCTCCGTCAACTACGGCGGCAGTAATAGCAGGTTTGGTGACTGCGTCTGATATCGCTAAACACAGTGGTGATATAGCTGCTGCTGAGCGTTACCTTGAGGTCGCGCAACAATATGATAAGCAAGTTGAAGCGTTGATGTTTACCCGCGATGGTGCGCTTGCAAAACAGGCAAATAGCACTGCAACGGATGGACAGTATTTTTTTAGAATTGGCCAAGACTCAAACCCAAACAGCAATAGTAAAATTAACAGTAACAATGGCCGTGCTGGCATGAACAAAAAGGCTATCATTGATGGTGGCTTTTTAGAGTTAGTGCGTTATGGCGTGCGCTTGGCAGATGCACCAAGTATTTTGGCGACATTGCCAGAGTATGAGGATGAAACTATGACAGATAATTTAAGGGTAAAATACAGCTTTACCTTTACGGGTGAAACGGGCACATATCCAGGCTACCGCCGCTATGGAAATGATGGTTATGGAGAAGATGAAATTTCGGGTACTAATTACGCTGAAGGGGGCAGTAACACGGCTGGTCAACGTGGTCGTGTTTGGCCGTTTTTTACTGGTGAGCGTGGGCACTACGAAATTGCTTCAGCCGTATTAAGTAATGATTTATCAGCTCAGAAAGTGAAGCAAATTCAACAAACTTATGTTAAAGGTATGGAGTTGTTTGCGAATGAGGGCATGATGCTACCCGAACAAGTTTGGGATAATGTGGGTGTGAATCCACGTGGCTATGAATTTGGAGAAGGCACTAATTCAGCAACACCTCTAGCTTGGACGCATGCCGAGTATATTAAACTAGTTCGTTCATTAGCAGACAAACAAGTTTGGGATCACTACCCAGTGGTTGAGCAACAGCTTAAATAAGCAGCATGTCAGAAAAACAGCGGGCTTTACCCGCTGTTTTTCTATTATCTGATCAACACATCCTAGTCGAGTTGATCAGATAATAGATAAGTAAGTACTTCAACAACCTGTTCAGGCTTAGTTGCCCATGCTTGTGCTGAGCCATCAACTTCTTTCAAAGGGTGAATTAACGCCTCATCATGCAGTGTAATGTAAGGCTTTCCCAGTGCAGCACAATAGCCCGCATCAAACGCAGCATTCCACTGTTTATACTGTTCACCAAAACGAATTATCGCGACGTCTGATTTTTCAATGAGTGTTTTAGTGCGTATTGCGTTTACTTTGGCTGATTTGTGGTCGCGCCAAAAGCCATTATTTTCCTCTGATAAACAGTCACCCGCAGCGTCGCTCGCGGCATGATTTGTCACGGCTGATGAAAACTGAATATCAAGATTAGCTGCTTTACATCCATTGATGATTTGCTTTCGCCAATCGGTGTGTATTTCTCCGCTAAGATACACTTTAAAGGTCATGACAATTCCCACTTTATTTATTGTGTATTTAGAGTAACGTAGTTTGACAACACAATGGAAGGTACATTCTATTGGTTAAGCTAATAAACTGTAATAGCGTATTCAATAATAAAAGCTTTAATTTGAAGCCTCATTTAATCATCAGCCTAATTCATCGAAGGGAAGAATATGAAAAACATCGTGTGGTTAGCACTTTTAGGAATGTCTTTACCAAGTTGGTCTATTGTGCAAAGACATGATGTTGCAAATGAGTGTTACCTCGCTCAATCAGCACCAGACTATCTTATTGATATGCCTGGTGAGGGCCATGGTTCATTAATTAAAACTAACTGGATAGTGACAGTTGCACACCTTATTTTTTCCGATTACACAGGGCGAAACTAACCGTTGCTGGCAAACAATTTACCATTGAGCGGGTTACCACACATCCAAATGCGCCTAAGCCAGATCAAGCGCCCATACGATTTGTGGTCATTGGCAAGTGAAAGTATGCACTGGCTGAGTTTATTGAATATATAACTTCATAGCTATTAGCTAAATTAGTTATCTAATATTAAGTATATTTTAGGTGTTTGTTCTATATTAAATTATGGTCCAAACTTTGCTTAAATACTTAATTATAATAACGTATGACTTTGAGGAGCGTTTTGACAATGAAAGTTAAGAGTATTCAGTTTAATAAAATGCCTGTTGCGACTGAGTTTGAAGAACAGTATGAAGGACAAACATATTATTTGGTGCCACAAAACCCACCTCATATGAAAGATTTAATGGAGAATCGCTATCGCTACAAGCAGCTATCTCATATTAGTCGGAAGCTATTTGAGCGTAAAAGTGTATTAAAAGAATCTTTGTTTACAGATAATTTACATGCTCACTTGAAAAAAACACTGCCAAAAGATCTGTGTAAGATTTTTATAGAGGAAGCCAAAAAAGCAAAAGAAGCAATTTATCATCCTGATTTTATGAAAAAGTTATTGCCCGTCATCCTCAGTAAAGAAATTGATAGCTTAATTTGCTCACATTTTAATAGTGAGTACACACTTTTTTGGTACACATATTTGGAGACATCAGCCGATCTTGAGAGCCGTTCTATCTCATCATACTGGCATTGTGATGGTGGGCCAGAACATCACCTTAAAATGTTGATATATTTAAATGATTATGAGGAGCATGGTGGTAACACTTTGTTTTTGGATAAGCAATCAACAGAGAAACTAAAACATTGTGGTTATATCTTCAATGATGTTAACAAACGAAATGAAGACATTGGGCCGCTATGTAAAGCTAAAAATATCAGCCCAATTCAAACGCGATACGATAATATTGAGGCAGGGGATGCTTTGTTGTTTAATCCTTCTAAAATTGCACATCGCGGTGTTGTACCAACTAAAGGCTGTCGGTATGTACTTCAACTTTGCTTCATCCCTTCGCCTTTTCATTGGGAGTATACGCAAAAAGAAGTGCTATTTACACGAGGGGAAGTTGTGCCTTTTGATGGTGCGGCAAGCAAGTTGATTGATTTTTTCAATCGAGATCCAAAAGAAATACAAGAGCGCATTGTAATCCCAGCGACTGACGTTATTAAATCTAAAGAGCAGCTAAAACTATTGTTAGACAACATCTGTGGCTGTAATGATTATGCAGCGCTAATGTTAGAGCGATTACTAGAAGCTGACCCTAATTTTCAGCAGCTAAACTCTATAACTGCACTTTTAGATACTCTAAAATCCTCTTTTCAACATAGCATTAACTGGCAAGGTAAACTAGGCAGTGAGAATATCAAGAGTTTAATCCACTTAGCTCGCTATGAAGAAGAATTTCAAGATGCGATGAGTCGATACTCAAGTAAAGGTAAGCCAGACCCCGATGCGGTATTTTGGCCTTCACCTGTGCATGGGAGCAAACCAGATAGTAAGTATAATAAACGGCCCTTCGTAAAAAAATATCCAATTATGGACATGAGCACGCCTATTGGTTCAGCTGGTAGTTGTTTTGCTTTTGAAATTGCACATGTATTTCAAAAAATGGGATACAACTATGTGGTAACAGAGCGTAATGATAGTCCTTCTTCTGGCATTATTGTCGATGGTTACACATCAGGTGATAAATACGCAAAGTTTTGCGCAAATTACGGAATCTTATTTAATACCCCGAGCTTTAAGCAGCTTGCTGAACGTGCTTTTGGTATTAAAAAAACAAAGCAGCTTTTATTTGAACAAAGTGACGGTTCATGGGTAGATCCTTACAGGGAAAATGTGATTTTTTATTCCAGAGAAGCTTATTTGAGTGACTACGACAATCATATTAATGCGACAAGAGTTGCCCTTGAGCAGACTGAAATATTCATCGTTACTTTAGGGCTTAACGAGTGTTGGGAGTTTAGAGACGGCAGTGTAATGTCGAGAAACCCAAGGCCCAACATCTACCCTTATGTAAGACACAAAACTCTGACGGTGCAAGATAATGTAGAAAATATTCAAACATTTTTTGATATTTGTAAGGAACATAACCCAAACTTCAAACTGATTGTGAGTGTTTCACCAATTCCTTTTTTAGCAACTGGTCGCGCGGATACACATCATGTGATCAGCGCAAATACTCACTCTAAATCTGTATTGCGGGTTGCAGCAGAAGAGTTAGTAAATAGTAATGATGATATTTACTACTTGCCGAGTTATGAGCTTGTTACTGAGTGTATAAAAGAGCCATGGGAAAAAGATGAGCGCCATGTTAAACGTTCTACCGTTGAGCAAGTGGTTGGCATGTTTAAAGATATATTTATAAAAGAGTCATAAATATGGCATTGTTCAGACCCTCAGACCACTTTTTTGAATATTATATAAATGCATTGCATGGGCTGCGATCATACGGATGATTTTTTCTCATGAGGTGTATCGATTCAATTAGCTTGTTCCCTTAAAGCACTGAAATACCCAACAATGGTAATGAAGTTTGGGTCTATGATAAGTTTCTAAAGACCAAGTTTATCAAACTACAGGTGGTGCTTTAGGATCTTTTTCTGGCAATGGTGGTGGCATAATTTCTTCAGAGTATGGTTCAAGTCAGGTTAGCTCCAGCACACTCACTGTTATTATAAAGTTTGATGTTGCCAGTAATGTCGAAAGCATTGCTTATCACCGCAGTAAGTTTTAGTAACTGAGTACTCACATGATTTTTTAGTAAAATTGTGCTTAATTTGCTGGCAGTCATAATGTTTGGCTGTGCTTCATCTAAACCGCAGATGTCGACGATTGCAGCAAATAAAAGAGTATGAAAGCACCACTCAGTTTGTTGTATATAAGGCATTGATCATTGCGTTATTAGATAGAGAGTTTTCGTTAAATGCGTCAGGCTCTGATGCTGGCATAGTGCTCGCTAGTTACACTACGACGAAGCTAAATAAAGGTGAAGTACTAACTAAGGCGCTTGCTACTTATTTTACGTTTGGACTTAATTGGGTTTTTGGAGATAATAATTTGGAAGATGCTTTATAGATTGATGTCTCTGCAAACGTAACTCAAATTCAAGGGCTACAAAGGTTCGTATTAATGCTGTAGCGAAAAAATGAATAGTGATGGAGAAATTTTAGAGTCAGAAATGATAGTTGCACCTGAGTATTACAGCTCTATTTTTGAACAAATTGAAGAGTCAGTATTCTTAGAGCAAAACTTGAACCAAATCTGGCATTAGCTGAGTTAAAAATTGCTCATTTAGAGCAACCAAATAGCGAATTTTTTTGTTTATAGGGATGTAGTTACCTCGGCGATAGCAAGATGCCAGAGCGTTGTTATTGATACAGTTTTACTTTCTCACGAGAGATCATTTAATTAAGCCGAGAGGTATAAAAAGCGCGGGGCTTGCAATTAAAGTCGCGCTTTATCGCTATTTAATAGTCTATACATGGACTAAAGTTACCTTCGTTTATTATGTATTTCTTACAATTAAACTGGGTGGTAGTAGTGTACACTCAACTTTCTCACCCTTGATGAGATTCAATAAATTTGACACCAACATTTGTCCTGCAAGGGTTGTATTTTGCTCAATGGTTGTTAGGGATGGTGATACATAACTGGCTGCCGGTATATTATCAAAGCCAACGACTCGTACATCGTTAGGAACTAAAATGCCAGCCTCTTGTAATGCTCGAATCGCACCGATTGCAATTAAATCACTTGCTGCAAATAGTGCGTTAAAAGAGATATTATTGGCAATTAAAGATTTGGTTGCATGGTAGCCAGAGTCTTCGGTGGAAATTGCATTGGCTATTTTACGTTCGCTGAGGGTTATATTGTGTTGCTCGAAAGTGTTTTTAAAGCCCTCATAGCGGGCAAAAAACTCAGGGCTATGCTCTGATGCATCTCCAATAAATGCGCAGTCCGTGCGTTTGTGTTCAATCAAGTATTTAGCTGCGAGTTGACCACCGCCATAATTGTCGCAACTGACGCTGAGATCTTCGCGGCCATCCACTTTTGCGCCCCAGCACACAAACTTAGTATCTTGATCTAACAACTGCTGAAGGCGTGACTGATAATCTAAATAGTCTCCATAGCCAAGCAATATAATACCATCCGCTCGGTGGCTATCTTCATAATCCGCACGCCAATCTTGGCTACTAGATTGGAATGAAACCAGCAAGTCGTAGCCTTCTTTTGAGCATGCTCGAGTGATACTGCCTAACATACTCAAGAAAAAAGGGTTGATTTGTGACTCATCGGTGGTTGGGTCTTCAAACAGTAAAAGTGCCAGTGTACTGCTTTGTTGCGTGCGTAAATTACTGGCATTCTTATCAACTTTATAATTTAACTTGGCTGCCATTTCGTGGACTTTTCGACGAGTTTCTTCATTAACTAAAGGACTGTTTCTCAAAGCTCGAGATACCGTAGACTGTGATACACCTGCATAATGGGCGATATCAAAAGACGTCGCTTTACCTTTATGTTTCATTTTTATACTCGTGTGAAGTTATCCCAACCATTGTCAGGATTTGAATAAATTTTTCAACCAATTTCCACAGAAACATTAATTTTTTATTGCCACATTCTGACACCGGTGTCATAATGTGGTTGTTTTATCATTTTGTTGTCAAAACGTATTGGCTGCCCAACGTGTGTGGGCAGCATTTTTTACGTCAGTTAGCGTGCAAAATTAACTGAATGACCAATAGAAATAATTGCATTGGCACATCAAGCTTAGTGCATAAAAATAAGCGCAGATCTCGCGCAATGGCAAAAGAGAAAACAACATGACCCAGACAACAAGTTACCAACAGCAAGACTTTGAACCGATTGTAGTTGCTGATATTGGTGGAACGAACGCACGATTTGCGGTTGTTACACATTATTGCCAACAAACTTACCAATTTGAAATACAATATCAAACAACTTATCCAAGCGCTGAATTTCAATCATTTGAAAGTGCCTTAAACCGCTATATTGAACAGCTCCCAATTATCAAGCCGACAAGAGCTAGCCTTGCCGTGGCTGGGCCAATAAAATCTCAGCAAGTATATTTAACTAATTTAGGCTGGCATTTCGGTATTGCTGAGCTTAAAAAGCAAATGCGTTTTGATGAACTGGCAGTGATTAATGATTTTGCTGCGTTTGCTTACGCAGCGCCTTATTTAGATGCTGAGCAAAATTTAATGATAAAATCGGGGCAGCCAGAACCCGATGCGAATATTGCGGTTATGGGTCCTGGTACTGGATTTGGTGCAGCATGTTTGGCGCGTGATATTAACGGCAGTGCGGTGATGAGTTGTGAAGCGGGTCATATAAATCTTGCTCCTGTAACAGCGTTAGACAGGCAATTGCTACATGCATTACGTGCTAATTTGCAGCATGTTTCGATAGAAAGTGTATTTTCAGGACCAGGGATTGCACGTTTGTATCGTGCTATGGCAGAGGTTAAGGGCCATACACCGATGGATTTAAACGCAGAGCAAATTAGTCAATTGGCTGCTGAATGTGAGGTGTGCGATGCTACACTGACACATTTCTGTGACTGGATGGGTAGCGTAGCTGGCGATTTAGCACTTACGTTTGGTGCTTTGGGCGGCGTGTACATTGGCGGTGGAATTTTGCCTCGCATGACCGAGCGACTATCATCTAGTCGCTTTATTGAAAGGTTTACTGAAAAAGGCTTAATGTCTCAATATGTGGGGCAGATACCAGTCACTTTGGTTGTACAAGACAATATTCCTTTAATTGGTGCCGCGGCGTGTTTGCATGAACGCCGTACTTAATCAGAGGTTTGGAATAATTGCATGAAAAAAGTAACCATTAATAGCGTTGCAACTTATGCTGGCGTATCTAAAAAAACGGTATCGCGAGTGCTAAATAATGAGCCAAATGTGAGTCCAGCAACGCGTGAAAAAGTTTTAAAAGTATTTAAAGAGCTAGACTATACGCCAAATCCAATAGCACGTGGTCTAGCTAGAAACAGAAGCTTTATTATTGGTTGCTTGTATGATAACCCCAGTAAAAGTTACATCACTCGTGTACAAAGCGGGGCGTTGGAAGCGTGCCATAAGCATAATTACAACTTACTTATTCACCCATGTGAATTACGGGGCGAAGCGTTAATTGAGAATATTGAGCATTTGCTCACCACCTCTCGATTGGACGGCATGGTATTGACGCCGCCATTTTCTGATTCGCAAGAGTTAATTGCATTTTTAAAGAGAAAGAAAATTCATTTTGCTCGGGTTGCATCTGCTATTGAAGACAAAGATTCTATCTCTGTAAGGAGCAACGATGAGCAAGGCGCTTTTGAGATAACAGAGCACTTGATTAAGCTAGGCCACACAAGTATTGCGTTTATCAAAGGTCACCCAGATCACAGTGCCACTGAGCAGCGCTTTAGTGGTTACCAAAGAGCGCTTACTGTGCATAATATCGAATTTGACAGCGAACTGGTTGCTGAGGGTAACTTTAGTTATCATTCAGGGGCGGATAGCGCGAAGGAGATATTGGACTTGCAACCTACACCCAGTGCCGTGTTTGCCTCTAACGATTATATGGCTGCTGCGGTATTGAAACTAGCAACACAGCGCCAGCTGCAAGTACCCAAAGATATTTCTATTGCCGGGTTTGATAATGCGCCGATTGCTCGCCATATTTGGCCGGGTTTAACCACCATAGCACAACCAGTTGAAGAGATGACCAGGCAGGCAGTGGAGCAACTAATTCTCCAGATAAGTGATGAACAAACATCAGTATATCAAGCGACGTTAGAAGCTAAGCTTATTACGCGTGAATCAACTGCAAAGCACCTAGTTGACTGATTAGGTAATCGATTTTAATTCTTATACTTGCCCAAAGCCTTACTTTTGCGTAAGGCTTTTTTGTATTGAATATGGCGTTAAGGTTGTGTTAGATCAAAGTTTTAGTATGACTTGAAGCGTAATGTAAAGACTCCTACTTACACACATACATACAATAGGAATGAAGCAATGCATATTGAACGCCACAGTCTTGCAAAAGAATTACCAGAATTTAAAGATAAAATTCATGAATTAAAAATGAAAGACCGTCATTTCGCACGTTTGTTCGATGATTATCATAATCTCGACCACGAAGTTATTCGTATTGAAGAAGGGGTGGAAAATACCTCCGATGAGTACCTAGACTCTTTGAAAAAGCAACGTTTACATTTAAAAGATCAATTATACGCGATTCTTAAATCTGCATGATTAATTTGATTTTTATTTAGTTAAGATATTAAGGGTTTTTCATACCTTTATTGGGCTCTCACATCAAATGCGTTTTACGCGATGAAGCTGGCTGTGAGAGCTTGTTATAAATTAATTAATGAAGACTATTTTCACATTTTGACTCAGTGAAGTGTGGCTGTGTTTATAGGCATGTTTCGACTCTCTCTTTCCAACGTTATATCCAGTGCATTGTTCAAGCAGGTTATCTTTAAATGGACAAAGGATAGCCAAACGCTTTAATGTTCAATATGACAAGTAAAATAACAATAGCTTAGCTAATCTTTACATGCGAATATACCGCCAAGATACTGCTTAGTTAACTACTTTCAAGCAGTGAGAAGATGAATATGGCATGTGTTTAAAATAGTGGGGTTTTGGAACGAATGATAGATTTTGTGGCCGTGTTTATCGTGTTCTTTGCCGTGATTGACCCAATTGGCACTGTCCCCGTCTTTATTGCTGCAACACGAGGGTATGATGTAAAAGCAAAAAGAAGAATAGCGCTAATCTCTGGTTTAGCCGCAACGCTGATTTTATTGTTTTTTGTTGTGGCGGGTGAGTTAATTTTAAAAGCGATGGTCATTCCGCTTCCAGCATTTCAAATTGCAGGGGGTATCGTATTATTTTTATTCGCTTTATCAATGATCTTTGGAGAAAGTAAGCCAGAAGAAGAAGTTCGTTTGGTTAACAAATATCACGAGACGGCTATCTTTCCGCTGGCAGTACCTTCTATCGCAGGCCCTGGTGCTATGTTGGCTGCCGTGCTGATGACAGAGAATGCGCGGGTAAGCTTATGGCAGCAAATACAAATATCAGGTGTAATGATAGTTGTTGTGATACTTGCTATATTATTAATGCTGATGGCGAGCAAAATTCATAACCTAATCGGTAATGCAGGTGCCATTGTTATTAGTAAAGTTATGGGCTTGATCCTTGCGGCAGTCGCCACAACCAATACGCTCGCAGGTTTTAAAAGTTACTTTAGTTTATAACGCTAACAGCTAGCACGACCTTTTTAAAAGGGTGCTAAAAGCTAGCCCTTCGCTTTTCACTAAACGAACATTCGGATAGTTGTTCTGCCTTTTGTATCTTATCGGTAATTGACTCTCTATATGGCGTGTAAATTTACTTTGTTATGCTTGAAACCTTAGCTCAGAGCAAATGAAATGTTAAATCAACTAGTATGAATAGTTCACGTGCAAGCTAAAACAACCGATTGTCAAATTTTCCACTATACTTTCATTCATTGCATCAATAATGGTGAAAATATGTGGAATCCTTAGCATTTGTTCTGGTTTTTGGCGGTATTATTGGGCTGTGCACCTCACTTTTTTTAGCCCATAAAATTTGTCAAATATCGATTCACTTTGGGTGGCGTGTTCTGTTCGGCTTAATCGTATTTTTTATTCTTGGTTATAGTACTTTTTCTGTTTATTTATTTGAGCAAACACACGTTGACTTTCTTAATATTGGTTTGGCGAGTATTCTTTTTTTTGGCTCTATTTTTGTTGTATTAGTTAACTACCTTGCACGGCAAAGTCTTGAATCCCTTAATAAGTTGGTAGAATATGAACGCTTTCATGCTCAAACTGACTTTCTTACCAAACTTAATAACCGTGAACATTGTATCAATACGATAGAAGAAAGAATCGTTCATAAAAAGTGCTTTTCAGTTATGTTAATTGATCTTAACAATTTTAAAAAAATCAATGATTCGGTAGGGCATCTTTTTGGTGATAAAGTCTTACTGGCATTATCTGAACGCTTAAAAGTGGCGTTGTTACCAAAAAATGAATTATTTCGCATTGGAGGGGATGAGTTTGTTTTATTAATTGATGGCACAACTGAAACGTCAATTTATGAGCAAAACAATGCATTGTTAAACGCCCTTGAGGAGTCTTTGCAAATTGAGGGAATGTCTGTTGATGTGCAATATAGTGCCGGTGCCAGTATTTACAATGGTCAAAAACGGCACGACAGTATTGAGCTACTCAAAGGCGCTGATATTGCTATGTACAAAGCAAAACATTCAAAACAGTCATTGGTTATATTTGATGAGGCACTTCACGTACAAAACGAGCATGACTTTTTAATCTCAGTTAGTTTAAAAGAGGCTTTTACACAACAAACAATAAAAGTATTTTATCAACCCATTATATGTGCAAAGTCGGCAGAGGTACATGCCGTGGAGGCATTGTGCCGTTGGCCGCAGGCTAACGGCACAATGATGATGCCTGAGGATTTTGTTCATATAGCAGAAAGCAGTAATTTAATTAGGCAACTAAGTTTGTTTGTTATTAAGCAAGTATTTGTTGATCTTCCCAAATTACTCGAATGTGATAATAATTTAGTGGTACACATTAACTTATCAAGTCATGACTTTTTAAATAATGAGCTGCTAAAACTTCTAGCCAGTTTATTAACTCACAGCAAAGTGAATGCAAAACATGTAATGTTTGAATTGACAGAAACAATGATGGTAAGTGATATCCAGCAATCTCATGCATTAATTGATGTATTAATTGATATGGGATTTGCGGTGTGCGTTGATGATTTTGGTAGTGGCTGTTCTTCGTTTAAAGTATTGAGAGACTTACCTGTTTCTCAAATTAAAGTTGACCCTTCTTTTATTGAGTCCTGTTTATATGATGAAAAGTCACAAATCATTGTAGAAGCCGCGATGTTCATAGCGAAACGTTTGCGCTGTGGTGTGACTGCGGTAGGGGTTAATGACGATCGGGTTGTTGATTTTTTACGCGACTTAAATTGTGATTATTTGCAAGGGTTTAATATTAGCGAAGCGTTACCATTGAATGAGTGTATCAAATGGATCAGCTCAAATAGTTTAGTCAAAAGTGCTTTACGTAAATATGAGTGAAATATTTTATGAACTTGAATGGTCTATGTTTATGATAGTCATATATTAGGATTTAGAAGAATGTGTAGCTCTGTAAAATCAACACCGTCTATCTCAGGTAGCAAATTAAAGTCAATCCCAAATTTAACGGAATCTCAACGTCAGCGCTTTACTCAAGTTGCAAATGCCGCGGCTGAGCGCAGAGACAGAGTTAATAAATTTCATCGAGTTAATCACAAGAAGCCTCATAAAAGCTTGTACCAAAAGATCCTTTGTTGTTTAAAAAAGTGGTAACTTTATGTCGGGCTTAAAGCCGTATAAACTGTCAAAGTTAGGGATGTTCTTTTCCCAAATTGGTACATCTTTGCCAATGTATTCACGCATGGCATCAAAAAATAATCGGGTCCTGACAGGTAAATCTCGGTGTGGGTATACGGCATAAAGTGCAGCATAATCGATGAGAGTAACATGTGTCATTAATGGTGTTAGCTGGCCATTAATGATTTCTTGGTCAACTAAAAATGCAGGAACTGTACAAAAGGCGGTATCAGAGAGTACCTTCGTTATTAATAATTCACCATCATTGCTACGATAAATACTTTTTATTGGCACCTCACTGGGCTCGTTGTTATCGTTTAGGTAGCTAATTCCAGTAAACCTCAAGCCCTCACTTGCATACGAAGCTGCAGGTAAAGTACTTAAATCTGCCATAGACTTTGGTTCACCAAAGGTACTAATAAATTGTGAGGTAGCTAATATGATTAACCTATTTCGAGCTATTTTACGAGCAATCAGCGATGAGTCTTTAGGTTCACCGACACGAAATGCTAAATCGTAGCCTTCGCCAACGATATCGACAAGTCTATCCTCTAATCGCAACTCAATTTCAACTTGAGGAAAACGTTTTTGAAATTCATTGATCACAGGCTGTACGTACCTTCTTCCAATAATGGTTGAACTTGTGATCCTAAGTAAGCCTTTGGGTTCGGTATGGTAGTTTTCTGCAAGTAGGTGTGTTTCGCTGAGGAGTTTGCGCAGTTGCTGTGCTTTTTTTACCATCTCAGCGCCAGCGGCTGTTAATGAGAAGGAGCGAGTTGTTCGGTTGAGTAACCTAACGCTCAATTCTTCTTCTAATTTACTGATTTGTTTGGAAATAACAGAGCGATCAATATTACGATGTTGCGCTGCTTTTGCAAAAGACCCTCGTTCAATAACATCTAAAAAAATTAATAAGCGCGTACTTGTATCCATGGTTTTCTGCCAATAATTTATATTGGTGCTATTTTGGCACTAAATAAATTAAAAATCGATGCTTTTTTGGCTTTTGTCCATTCTATATACTGAGCATCACATAGGAAGAGGAGATAAAACCATGAAAAAATCATTAGTGACGATAGCTATTTTAGGATGCTTGGCTTATTTAACAGGATGTAGTGAGTCACATGCGGATGCGCCTGCTCAACAAGTGCAAGCCTTTAAACAGCCTATTGATGTGGCTGCTGTTAAAGAATACCCAGTTCAAACTTGGTTTACTTATACAAGCCGTTTAGAAGCGATGGAGTTTGTGCAGCTGAAACCTCGGGTTTCTGGCAATATTGCACAAGTAAACTTTGAAGAAGGGCAGCAAATTAACAAAGGCGATGTGTTGTTTACTCTTGATGAGCGTCCTTTCATGGTTAAAGTTGCAGAATTAAAGGCACAACTAGCTAGTGCTAAAGCGCAATTATCACAAGCAAAAAATGATTTGAAACGTGCTGATCGTTTACTGGCTAGTAAGTCAATTTCGCAAGAGGAAGTTGAGCACCGCCGGTCTCTACTTGCTCAACACAAGGCAAATGTACAAGCAACTAAGGCGAAATTAGATGCTGCTGAGTTGGACTTAGCTTATAGCAAAGTAAAAGCACCGATAAATGGTGTTGTATCTCGCGCAGAGCTTACCAAAGGAAATACGGTTCAAGCAGGTGTGAGCTTACTCACACACCTTGTTTCTGATGATTACGTGTATGCATACTTCGATATTAATGAACGCACATGGCATCAACAATTTAACCAGTTAAAAGGTGATAAGACAACGCAAGTGGTAATGCAAATGCTTGGCGAACAAGGTTTTAACCACGGCGGAGTCATCGACTTTGTAGATAACCGCATTGATGTTGAAACAGGTACACTGCGTGTTAGAGCACTCTTTAGAGCCACAGAACAACTCAAACCAGGTGCATTTGCGCGAATTCGTGTTGCCGCTGATGATGTGAAGCAACATGTATTAGTACCTGAAAAAGCAATCGGCACTGATCTTAAAAATCGTTTTGTATTAGTGACTGATGAACAAAATATTTTGCAATATCGGCCTGTCACTTTAGGGGACCGTTATGGTCAAATGAGAGCGATAACTCAGGGTCTTCAACCAGGGGATAAAATAGCGGTTAATGGCCCGGCAAGAGTGGGTCCTGGCATGCCAGTTGCTCCCCAGCTAGTTGAAATTGAACCTGAACATGCATCATTGGTCATGACCAAGCAAGCTGTAAAGGCTTTGTTGGTTGCTAAGCGCGGAGAATAATCAATGTCGTTTTCTCACTTTTTTATCCATAGGCCAATATTTGCGGCTATGTTGTCGTTAATTATCTTTATTGCTGGTGCTTTGAGCTTATTTCAATTACCGGTTAGTGAATATCCGGAGGTGGTGCCACCCACAGTAGTCGTTTCTGCAAGTTACCCTGGTGCTAATCCAAAAGTGATTGCACAAACGGTTGCAACCCCACTTGAGCAGGAAATCAATGGTACAGAGAACATGCTTTATATGTTTTCACAAGCTACTAGCGATGGCCGCATGACTTTAACTGTAACATTTGCGCTCGGTACAGACTTAGACCGTGCGCAAGTTCAGGTTCAAAATAGAGTTAATAGTGCACTGCCTCGCTTACCTCAAGAGGTCCAGCGCTTGGGTGTCGTTGCCGAAAAGGCATCGCCTGATTTAACGATGGTAGTTCATTTATACTCACCAGAAAACAGCCATGATACGGCTTATTTATCTAACTACGCTGATTTATATGTGAAAGATGAAATTGCGCGCTTGAGTGGAGTGGGTGATGTTCAGCTATTTGGTGGTGGAAAATATGCCATGCGTGTATGGCTTAACCCTGATGCTCTAGCATCAAACCAACTGACAGCAATGGATGTAGTAAGTGCACTCAGAGAGCAAAATCAGCAAGTTGCTGCAGGTAGTTTAGGTGCACAACCAGCAGCTAATGAATCACAATTTCAAGTTCTTTTAAATGTTCGAGGGCGTTTGAGCAGTATTGAAGAATTTGAGCAAGTGGTGATCAAAGTTGGAGATCAAGGTGCAATTACACGTCTTAAAGATGTTGCCCGCATTGAGCTTGGGCAAGACCAGTATGCATTAAGAGCGCTTTTAAACGGGCAACCAGCTTTAGCGATGCCGATTTTTCAGCGTCCAGGCTCAAATGCGATCGAACTTTCAGATCAAGTACGTGCAACTATGGCACGATTAAGTGAGTCGTTCCCTGATGGTGTTGAGTATGACATTGTCTATGACCCCACGGTGTTTGTGCGCGGGTCAATTGATGCTGTAATAAAAACGCTGTTAGAAGCCATTGTATTGGTCGTACTTGTGGTTATCTTGTTTTTACAAACATGGCGTGCGTCTATCATTCCATTGATTGCTGTGCCTGTATCTTTAGTAGGCACTTTCGCTGTAATGCAATGGTTGGGTGTATCTATTAATACGTTGTCTTTATTTGGCCTAGTGTTGGCCATCGGTATTGTGGTGGATGATGCGATAGTTGTAGTTGAAAATGTTGAACGCAATATTGCCAATGGTCTAAGCCCTGTAGAGGCCACTAAATTGGCGATGAATGAAGTAACAGGCCCTATTATTGCAATCGCTTTAGTATTGTGTGCAGTATTCATTCCGACCGCTTTTATCACAGGACTGTCGGGTCAATTTTATAAACAGTTTGCTCTAACAATAACAATATCAACGATTATTTCTGCGATTAACTCATTGACGCTATCGCCTGCATTATCTGCATTGTTACTTAAACCTCATAACAGTGCACCAGATAAACTCACGGTTTTGCTTGATACACTATTTGGTCGTTGGTTGTTCAAGCCGTTTAATCGCTTTTTTGAAAAAAGCGGTGAAGGGTATGAGAAATTAGTTAAAAAGCTCATTCGACTCTCTACAGTTGTTGCCGTGTTGTATCTTGTGTTGGTCGGCTCAACGGTTAAATTGTTTGATGTAGTGCCAGGTGGTTTTATTCCTGCTCAAGATAAGCAGTACCTAG
This sequence comes from Pseudoalteromonas sp. SANK 73390, assembly GCF_054966645.1. Classification (NCBI taxonomy): domain Bacteria; kingdom Pseudomonadati; phylum Pseudomonadota; class Gammaproteobacteria; order Alteromonadales; family Pseudoalteromonadaceae; genus Pseudoalteromonas; species Pseudoalteromonas sp. SANK 73390. The sequence goes on along the minus strand of NZ_ARPN01000118.1, from coordinate 85,131 downwards.
TCGCTATTGCACAGCTACCAGATGCCGCAAGTCTTGATAGAACAGAAGCTGTGACGAGAGAAATGGAAAAGATAGCACTTCAAGTTCCGGGTGTTGCCAATACGGTTTCATTCCCAGGTCTATCAGTTAATGGGTTTACGAATAGCCCTAATTCGGCGATTGTATTTACACCATTAGAGGATTTTGCTAGTCGAGATGACCCAAGCTTGTCAGCTATGGCGATTGCCGCTGAGCTCAATAAGCGCTTTACTGCAATTGATGAAGCATTTGTTGCGGTTTTTCCACCACCGCCAATTCAAGGGCTAGGTACTACAGGTGGTTTTAAGCTGCAAATTGAAGACCGAGGAAATAAAGGGTTTGAAGCATTGTTTGAGGCATTGCAAAAAGTAACTAATGAGGCACGAAAAGACCCTGCACTAACAAGTATATTTTCAAGTTTTAGAATCCAAGTACCACAAATGGATATTGATATAGACAGAGAGCAAGCGTTACTGCAAGGTATTCCCTTATCTGAAGTATTTAATGCACTTCAAGTTTATATGGGCTCTTTGTACGTGAACGATTTTAATCTGTTTGGTCGTACCTATCAGGTGACAGCGCAAGCTCAGGCACAAAGCCGCTTAGACCCCCAACAGATCTTGGCACTTAAGGTACGTAATGTGCGTGGCGATATGGTGCCATTAGGGTCAGTGTTAACTGCAACGCCCACCACTGGGCCAGATAGAGTTATGCATTATAATGGCTATCCAAGCGCTGAGTTAAACGGTAGCCCTGCACCGGGGTATAGCTCAGATCAAGCGCAACAAGCGATAGAAGCAATTTTGGCTCAGCAGTTATCTGGTGGTATGGCTTATGAGTGGACTGATGTCACTTACCAGCAAATTCTAGCCGGAAATACTATGATGTATATCTTTCCGTTGGTCGTATTACTTGTATTTATGGTGTTGGCAGCGCAGTACGAGAGCTTACGACTGCCGCTAGCAATCATCTTAATTGTGCCAATGACAATATTTTCAGCGCTACTAGGGGTGTGGTGGGTAGGCGGAGATAATAATATTTTCACCCAAATTGCATTGATAGTGCTAGTGGCTCTTGCCTGTAAAAATGCGATATTGATGGTGGAATTTGCCAAAGAGCAAACAGAGGAAGGGCAGTCTGCGTTTGACGCTATCATGACTGCGTGTCGGTTACGCTTAAGGCCAATTCTGATGACTTCCATCTCATTTACGGCGGGTGTAGTACCGTTGGTATTAGCAACGGGGGCAGGGGCGGAGATGCGCCATGCGATGGGCATAGCAGTATTTTTTGGTATGCTTGGTGTAACACTGTTTGGTTTATTATTTACGCCGGTATTTTATATGTTGGTGAATGGTAAAAATCAACAAAAGCATGCCAATGCAGGTAATGATAAAACTTCTAGTTGAGCTATGTGACAATGAATGCTCTAATTGTTAAGCAAAGAGGTTAGAGCATTTAGCATAGCTAAACGAACCAAATAATTGAACATAGAGGATAGCGTGACAACGACGATACCCAAAAATATGAAAGCGATATTATTGAATGAAGTGGGGCAAAACTTTAGCCTAGAGCAAGCGCAGGTCTCAGTTCCTAAAATGACAGAACAGCAAGTACTTGTAAAAGTACAGTATGTGGGTTTGGGGGCGCTTGATGAGAAATTTGTTCAAATTGGTACACCATGTTGGCAATATCCTCGAATCTTTGGTTTTGATGCAGTAGGAACGGTTGTAGATGCGCCGAAGGGAATACATCCTCAAGTAGGCACTAAAGTTATGTGGCATAATGATATTAGTACTGCAGGTGTAATGAGTGAATATGCTTGTGTTGCAAATTATGCATTGACTGCATTACCAGAGGGTGTTGACTTGGCCAAAGCAGCATGTTTGCCAACACCTGGTATGACTGCTTTAATAGCGTTGTTTAAATTACAGTTAAATGAAGGTGATTCTGTATTTATAGAGTCAGGACACTCTTGTACAGGTCAACTGGCGATTCAATTTGCTAAACAGCAGGGGCTGATGGTTTTTACAAATTGTCCAGATGACCAATTGGAGTTAGTAAAAGAGCTTGGCGCTGATGTTTTGTGCCTACAAGGTGAGCAAGATCTTGCGGCGCAAATACAGCGAAAATATGGTTATGATGGCGTACAAGGTGTGATTGATTGCACTGGCGAGCATACCAACGAGCTCATATCATTATTGCAGTTTTGCGGGCGGATTAGTTGTATCTCGGGTCTTTCTCAACTAGATGATGCTTTATTGTTTAAAAAGGCACCCAATATTGGCATTGTTTCTTTACCTGGCGCTTGGCTGGCGAAAAGTATGTGTGCTCAACAAAGGATGTCGTTTTTAGGCAATATGCTTATAGAAAACCTAGAGAGTGATTTGTTGAGAATGCCATTTCACGAGCAAATCAATTTTGATGCCGATGCTATCACGAATGCTTTAAAGGCAAGAATAGGCTCGAGCCATTGTACTTACCAAAGTATAGAGGTAAGTTCAGACTAATTACTTGTCATTAGTGGCCACGTTTAAACAGTTAATTGTGGCCACAACTTTGTTTGCAAACACTTTCTTTATATTCCTTACAAATCCTAACACTTCTAGCACATGGCTGCAGATATACTACACCCTATCAATATTTAAGCTCTTGGATCAGTATGGCTACTAATGACTGATATAGAGTTTGGTATATTGTTTATTGGTGTTTTTTAGGCATCAAATATATGCACTTTTGCATCTTTTTAAGCATGAAATGTTTGCGTATCATACATGCAGATAAACATTTAGGACTTATGGTTATGAATAAATTACTCTTCGCACTTACATTGTTTTTTTCTGCATTTGGCTTTTCGTCAGACACACCATATCAGTTGATTAATCAAGTGGGTGATGGATTATTTTCCGATATAAAAGTGGTTAATAAAGAAGGTAAAGCAGAACCTACAATTATGAAGAATATTGTCCGAAGTCGCTTGATGCCGCATATTGATGTCAAGTTTGTTTCATTTAAGCTCTTAGGTAAGCATATTAAAGGGTTGCAACGTGCTGATGCGGTTGAGTTTATTGATGCAGTGGATAGTTACCTTGTAACGACTTATGCAAATGCGCTTATGCAATACAAAGGCCAGCAAGTGATATTTGAAGAATTACCGATTAGTAATGACAGTCATTTTGCAACCGTTAAAGTTGTTATAAAAGAAACTTCAGGCCCAGATATCGATATGCATTTTAAATTCAGACAAAGCAATGACGGAAGCTGGAAAGTATATGACATGGTTGCTGAGGGTATTTCATTGCTTAGCGCAAAACAAAAAGAGATCACCACACGTATATCAGAAGTGGGGCTTACAAAAGTGACTCATGAATTGAAAAGTAAGGCGTAACTAATTTAACTTTCCGACTTTAAAGTTAAAGCTTTAAGAGCAGCATTGCGCTGCTCTTTTTTTAAAACTCTCTTGGTGAAACAAATATACCTTCTTGTATTTGCTTATAAGTTTGTTGTGCGAGTTCATCATAAGAGTCTAATGACTTTCCCGCACTTATAAGTTGGTTTTCTATGGGGATGATATCTACATTTGTGTAGCCAGATAGAGTTGCTACTTTCGCGAAGGTGTAAGCGTGTTTATATTTTTCTTGTTTATAAAAAATGCTGGTTAATGTTTCATAAACCTCTGCAGCTGGATGTTGACCCGCTTGATTTAGCTCTAAGACACGGTACAGAATATTTATCGTTTTATCATCATCAATTTTTGCGTAAAACGTCGCTAAAAATAATTGCAGTTCAGAGTCGTTACGCACATCTTTTTGATCTTGCATATTTAGCAATTTATTCATGGCTGCTTTATTATTGTTACGAGACCAATGATAGTAGAGTAGCCCTGGATGAGAAGTATCTAAGGTTTCGTTAAAAATCCGGTTCATCTCTTTGAGGCTAGTTAAGTGACCTTCTACTCGTGAAGTGGTTTTTTCTTTTAGCTTTATGTGTTCTATTTTTGCAGCACGTGATACGCACTTGTTGTAGCCTTCAAATAATTTAAGTAATTGGTATTTGTTATTGTCGGTAGGCTCTTTATATTCATGATAGCGAGCGATTATGACATTGGCACGCTCTTCTCTACAATGACTATCAGTATTTAAGTCACTACACAAACCAGGGGTTTCGTTACAAACATGACTTAACGTTATGGTATCGTCGCACCCAGCCAACAGCAATACAGATAAGACAATAGATTGTCTTAATGCCATAAGACTTCCTCTAATGGTTAGTTGTTAATTAGTATTCTAGCCCAATGAATTGATGAGTAACAGTGGAGAATCAAAGCAGTTTAAATTAGAATAGCGATGCCCAAGTGGGCTATCCGTTCAAAAATTGTTTATTAGGCAGAAAAAATGACCTTATCTCACGAGCAAGAATATCAAAATAGCTGGCAAGAACGCCAAGATTACGCAGAAAACATGCAGCCAATTATTGGCCGTTTATACCGTAACGCAGGCATAGAAATTGCTGTTTACGGTCGTCCATTAGTAAATACGAGCACGATTGATGTAATTAAAGCACACAAAACGGTTGCTCGTTTTGAAGAGCGTAAATTGCGTTTGCGCGAAAGTTTTCCATTTCTAGAAGCAATCAGTAAAATGGACTTAGCGCCAGCACGTATTGATTTGGGCAAGCTAGCATACGGCTATATTTATAAGAATGCTGGCGAAGGTCGCTCTATTGAAGAATATTTAAACGCAGAATTAAGTGAGTTGCTCAATAAAGATGGTGAGCAGAAACCTCGTGACGTTGTGTTGTATGGCTTTGGCCGCATTGGTCGTTTATTAGCGCGCTTACTTATTGAACGTGGCGGCTCTCACGCTGATTTACGATTACGTGCAATTGTGGTGCGTGGTGGTCGTGATGGTGATTTGGAAAAACGCGCAAGCTTACTACGCCGTGACTCTATTCATGGGCCTTTTAATGGTTCGATTACTGTTGACCATGAAAAGAGTGCAATCAAAGCAAATGGTAATTACATTCAAATAATTTATTCAAATTCTCCTGATGAAGTAGATTATACTAAGTATGGCATTGAAAATGCCTTGATTGTTGATAATACAGGTATTTGGAAAGATGAAGATGGTCTTGGCCTTCACCTGAAATCTACCGGTGCGGCTAAAGTATTATTGACCGCACCTGCTAAAGGTGACATTAAGAACGTTGTTTATGGTGTAAATAACCAGGATATAAAGAACGAAGATAAAATTGTATCAGCAGCTAGCTGTACAACTAATGCCATCACACCTGTATTGAAAGCAATTAATGATAAGTTTGGTATTAAGAATGGCCATGTAGAAACAGTGCATTCGTATACTAATGACCAAAACTTGATTGATAACTACCACAAGGCTGAACGTCGTGGTCGTAGTGCTGCATTGAATATGGTTATTACTTCAACTGGTGCAGCCAAAGCGGTTGCTAAAGCTCTACCTGAGCTTGCTGGTAAGTTGACAGGTAATGCTATCCGCGTACCTACACCTAATGTGTCGATGGCGATTATTAACTTAAATCTTGAAAATGCGACTGACCGTGACGAGTTAAATGAGTTTTTACGTGACACGTCGTTGTATTCAGAGTTACGCGACCAAATTGATTATACGGCGTCAACAGAAATTGTATCAACTGACCTCGTAGGTAGTCGTTATGCGGGCGTAGTTGATTCCCAAGCTACTATTGTTGACGGCGACAGAGTTGTACTTTACGTATGGTACGATAATGAGTTTGGCTATAGCTGTCAGGTAGTGCGAGTAATGCGCGATATGGCAGAAGTCTCTTTTCCAAGCCTACCTCGTTAATACATTTTAGCTTCAAAAAGCCAGCTTTTGCTGGCTTTTTTGGTTTTTGAACTTATCATGCTGTGTTACTCTTGACCCTATTACGTTACAGGTAGATAACAAGATTAACAGCGCAGTGGTTCTATCTTATTAGTATGGAATGAAATATTAAGGTACATAATGAAGATCTCCAGTAATTTTGACAGTGGCAATATCAAGGTGCTTGATTCAAGCGAGCCACTTGATATTCAGTTAGAAATTAACCAAGACAATGAGTCGGAATTTTTCCAGTGGTTTCACTTTCGCCTCGAAAGCACACCGTTTTTATGTCATAAGTTACATATAAATGGTTTAGACAAGTCTGCTTACCCTGAGGGGTGGGACGACTATCATGCAGTCGCATCTTATGATCGCCAAACTTGGTTCAGAGTACCGAGTCAGTACGATAATGGTCAATTAGTTATTGATTTTGAACCTGAGTATGCGCATACCTACTTTGCTTATTTTACACCTTATAGTTATGAGCGCCATCTAGATTTAGTTTATTGGGCTCAAAGTCACGATATTAGTGAAGTTGAGACACTAGGCGAAACCCTAGATGGACGAGATATTAGTTTATTAACGATAGGTGAACCCAGCGACGATAAAAAACATATTTGGATAACTGCTCGTCAACATCCCGGTGAAACTATGGCACAGTGGTTTGTTGAGGGGTTATTGCATAAACTACTTGATGATGAAGACCCTCATGCTGCTGCATTACTATCAAAAGCAGTATTCCACATCATACCTAACATGAACCCTGATGGCAGTGTTAGAGGGCATCTTCGTACCAATGCAGCGGGTGTTAATTTAAACAGAGAATGGCAAACGCCGAGTTTAGAAAAATCACCTGAGGTTTATTATGTATTAAATAAAATGCATGAAACGGGTGTTGATATGTATTTAGATATCCATGGTGATGAAGCGCTACCATACAATTTTGTAGCTGGTGGTGAGGGTATTCCCAGTTATGATGCACGTATTAAAAACCTTGAAGAGGTGTTTAAAAATGCATTGCTCACCATTACACCTGAATTTCAAGATGAATTTGGCTATGATAAAGATGCACCTGGGGAGGCTAATTTAACGGTTGCTTCAAGTGCAGTTGGCGAGGCATTTAAAGTGTTGGCATTTACTATCGAAATGCCGTTTAAAGATAATGCGAACTTGCCTGATCCATATTATGGTTGGTCCGACAGACGTTCATATCAATTTGGACAAGATACATTAGCGGCTATCGTTAGTGTGGTAGATAACTTAAGATAATAAACAATGCAAAAAGCAACCTAATATAAGGTTGCTTTTTACGTATAACAACAAGAGGGTGAGTCGTGGATGCGTTCGGACAGTTTCTAGATTTTCTAGATAGTATTTTAGGGGGATCGGCATGGTTCCCATATGTATTATTAGGTGTAGGGTTCTTTTTTACAATTTATCTCAAGTTCCCACAAATTCGATATTTCAAACATGCATGTAAAGTGGTTACTGGTAAGTTTGATAAAAAGAGTCACGAAGGAGATACCACGCATTTCCAAGCATTGGCAACAGCTTTATCGGGCACAGTAGGTACAGGTAATATCGGCGGTGTTGCATTGGCGATTTCAATTGGTGGTCCAGCCGCATTATTTTGGATGTGGATGACGGCATTCTTTGGTATGACGACCAAGTTTGTAGAAGTGACGTTGTCTCATAAATACCGTGTAAAAACAGACGATGGTACTATGGCGGGTGGCCCAATGTACTATATGGACCGTCGCTTGAATATGAAGTGGTTGGCTATCTTATTTGCCATAGCCACAGTAATTAGTTCGTTTGGTACTGGCAGTTTGCCGCAAATCAATAATATTGCTCAGGGTATGGAGGCGACATTTGGTTTTGAACCTTGGCATACTGGTGGCGTATTATCTGTACTATTAGCTTTGGTTATTCTTGGTGGTATTAAGCGCATAGCTGCAATTACCTCTCGCATTGTACCACTGATGGCTGCAGTATATATCGTCGGTGCATTCGGTGTGATTTTTTTATAATATAGAGAATATTGGACCTTCGTTTGCATCAGTATTTACAAATGCAATGTCTGGCTCTGCAGCGGCAGGTGGATTCCTCGGGGCATCATTTGCCTATGCGTTTAACCGTGGAGTAAACCGAGGGTTATTTTCAAATGAAGCGGGGCAAGGCTCTGCACCAATAGCTCACGCATCGGCTAAGGCTGATGAGCCAGTATCTGAAGGGATGGTATCAATTCTTGAGCCATTTATTGATACTATTATTATTTGTACGTTGACGGGCCTTGTTATTTTATCATCAGGCGTGTGGTCCGAAAAATTCGATACACAATTTGAGCGCTCATCTATGACTATTATTCAAGGTCAATATAGTGAGGGTAACGCGCAACAAAGGGAGTCTCTTTATCAGTATCTAAATGGGGGTAAAGAGCATAATATTGAGCTTTATAATGGCAATATTGAAGTAGTTCAAGGTAAAGCCCTGAGCAATGACTTTACTATCCTTCACTCTCGCTCAATTGGTGAAAATATCCGCTTTGGTATTACGGAGCGACATGTTTATACTGGCACTGTCGAAATTGCAAATGGTATAGTAGTTGATAACAGTATCAGCATTCGAGGTAAGTCGCTGGTGCACTCAGCAGAGCTGACCACGAAAGCATTTACCCGAGGTTTCTTTGGTGACAGTGGACAATACATCGTTTCCATTGGTTTACTTATGTTTGCATTTTCAACTGCAATTGCTTGGTCTTACTATGGTGACCGTGCGATGATTTACCTGCTTGGTAGCCGTTCAGTAATGCCTTATCGGGTATTTTATGTAGCAGGTTTCTTCTGGGCATCATTTGCAGATACCACGCTAGTTTGGAAGTTGGCAGCGGTCGCTATCGTTGTGATGACATTACCTAACTTGTTTGGTATTTTCTTACTCCGTAAAGAAATGAAAGAGTCTGTTGATGATTATTGGCAGAAATTTAACTCTGAGCATAATGCTGATGACCAAAATCCGAACAAAGGTGATGATAAAAACAGCATGCGGGTAAACGAGTCTAATTGAACAAAGACATTCGATTAGAAAGCGAGTAAAATGGCGCCCACAATGGGCGCTTTTTTGTAGCATTTGGAGAGTTATTTATGGCAATTGTACAATGTCCCGGTTGCAGCAAATCTATTTCAAATAAAAACACCGTATGCCCGAACTGCCAAATGCAGTTAGGTGAAATGACGGCTGAACAAATTGAACGCCTTGCAAGTAGAAAGCGTATCAGTAAACAGCAAAAATTTATTAATCACTCATTTTTAGCATTAATCTTGTTCTTGGGTGGTTTTTTTTACATGTATTGGCGTCAACCCGAACCCGGTTCATTTCAGATGATGGCAGCCCAAGGAGCAATCGCGACTGGTTGTGTGTGGTATTTGGTTAACCGTGTAATTTTGATATATCTGAAAAAGAAAAAGTAGCGATGAATATTGATAATTTGGTAAATAGTATTACTCCAGATGTGTTTGAACGTTTGCAATATGGTGCATCAACGGGTAAGTGGCCTGATGGCACAGTGCTCAGTGAAGCGCAAAAAGTGCAAACGGTACAATTGGTAATGCTGTATCAGGCCAAAGTAGCAAAAAGTAATGAGCAATTTACTGTTAATGAACGTGGCGAAATGGTTCAAAAATCAAAGCGTGAGTTGCAACAAGAATTTAAAACCCAAAATGAAATAGCTAGGTTCAGCGAAAATGATCTTTAAACACCTTTTTACCCCGAAGTGGAAGCATCCAAAAACAGCGGTGCGTCTAGCCGCAGTTGATAAACTAGATACCGGAAAAGATGCCGAGGTATTGAACACTTTAGCGCTTCAGGATAGCTCAGCTGAAATCCGTAAAAAAGCATTGCACAAAGTTAATAATTTAGTGTTATGGTGGCAAGCCTACAAACAAGATCAAAGTCTGAAAGAGCTTGCTGAACAACAAATATCCAGTGCTGTACTAAATAAAAATGAGGCGTTATCCGATGATATTCGCTGCGAGTATATAGATAAATATGCATCAGCAAAACTACTAGAGAAATTAGCTTTTTCAGAAAAAGAGATTCAGGTCAGAGTCAAATTACTTAAGCGTTTGGCCAATACAAAGTTAATTGAACGCGCCTTTAAAGATGGTGCAGAAGAGTTGCAAGTTGCATTGCTGCCTTTAATTGAACAGTATCAATTAGAAAAAGCAGTTATTAAAAGCGCCCACAACGCAGCTAAGACGCACATTACTAACCGTATCGAGCAGCAACGTTTAGCTAAAGAAATGCCAGCCCAAGTTGAGCAGCAGACCAAAGTCGTGTTGGCCAAGCTCAATGCCTTGCGTGAAAAGCAGCAATACCTGCAAGTTGAAGAGCAATCAACTGCCCTGCTAATGCAGTGGCAAGAAATTGAACTAAAATGGTTGAATGAAGATACCATCGCTACGGTGGATGAAAAGTTTAATCGTATCAATGAAAAGTTAACTCAACATTTAGCCAAGCTAAAGCATGATTTTTACACACAGCAAGCGCATGAGCTGGCATTGCAAGCTAAAGCGAACTTTATTAGCCAAATGACAGAGGCCGCGACACGTGCTGAAATGCAATTAGCTGCAGCCATTGAGGCGCTTGAAGAGCAGCATTCGTCAGCTTTAGGTGACATGCTTGCTGATTTAAAAGCACAGCTAACGCACAGTGAGTTTATTGAATCAAAAGAGTTGCTTACATTGAACAAGCAGGTTGATAGCTTGACGCAACAATTGGCGAAGCTTCCTGAACTGATTGCTGCTAATACATTGATGCAAAAAAGCCTTGATGAGCTTGAACAGATTAAACCTGCACAAGATATTACGCAGTTAGATGCTGTATTAACTGCACAAAAAGCAGCGTATGAACAGTGTAAAACTACATTACGCAAACTACCATCGAATTTACATAAGCAGGCATCAGCGCGTTTAAATGCTTTGAGCAAGCAGTTTAAGCAGGATGTCTCGCCGTTAGTCGATGAGCAGCAAAACCAGCTAAAGCAAGCAAGACGAAAAGCTAAAGATGTGCAAAGGCTTATCGAACAAGGCCGTTTTAATGTCGCGTTTGGTGTGTTCAATGGCTTTTTAGAGCATTATGAGAAACTAACTGAATACAATCAGCAAAGTATTGAGAAGTTGCACAGTGGTTTAAGTGACGCGTTAAAAGAGGTGCGTGATTGGCAAAAATACGCAGCCACACCTAAACGTGCTGAGTTATTATTACTACTTGATGAAAAACTTACTCAAACTGATATTGACCCTAAAGAGCGAGCGAAAGAAGTTAAATTACTCAGAGCTCGTTGGAACGAATTAGGCCGTATAGATACAGATGAAGAAAAAGCTCAGGCAGCCTTGTTCGATGAAAAAATAGAGTTGTTATTTGCACCGTGTCGTGAATTCTTTGCGCAGCAGGAACGTCAACGCGATGAAGCTAAAAAATCGAGAACGCTTATTATTGAGCAAATGCAAGAACTTGGTCTTCAAGATACGCAACAGCAGATATTTGATTGGCGACAATATGAAAGCCAATTCAATCGTATAGCAAAGCAATGGCGCTCAGCTGGCAGTGTTGATGGCGCAGTGTATAAAACACTCAATAATGAATATCGCAGCAATTATAATGTGGTGAATGATCGTTTAAAGGCCTACCACCAAAGTAATGCAGTATTGAAACAACAGCTTGTTGAGCAAGCGCAGCAGCAGCTTGAATTAGATGACCTCGCTTCAGCGTGTGAGCAACTTAAAGAGCTTCAAAAACAATGGCAAACGATTGGTTTTGCAGGCTCTAAACAAGAGCATACTTTATGGCAAAACTTTAGAGCACATAACGATGCGGTGTTTGTTAAGCGAAGTGAGCAATTTGAATTACATAAGCAGCAGCAATCTGAACAAGAAACTCAGCAGCAGGCTCAGTTAGATGCTTTGGCATCGCAACTACATAACGACTTATCAGAGCAAGAGCTTGAACAACTTGCTGCAAAAGTTTCTGAATTACGCTTATTGCCTAGCATGAAAAAGCTCCAAGCAGCTTTAGTAGATAAAACTGCACAGCTTAAGCAAAAGCTAGCGGTAAAAAAAGATCAGCAAAAATATGATGTTCTTATTGCAGCCATAGAGCATGGTGAGCCACTTCCTGAAGCTTGGCAACAAGCTAAAAGTATAAGTAAGCTTACGGGTGAGCAACTATTACTTCGTTTAGAAATTCTGGCAGAAGTTAGCTCCCCAGCTGAGTTAAAATCACTGCGTATGGCTGAGCAAGTTGCCTTATTGGATGCAAAATTGCAGGGCGAAAAAGTCAGTTTTAAGCAGTGTTTGCTTGATTATTTTAGTGTTTGTAATGGTCAAGTTGATAGCAATAGAGTGATTGCTATTTTAAAACGTTAGCTTAGTTTTACGTAATCCAATAAAAAATCCGATGTAATGCATCGGATTTTTTATTGCCTTCAGTATCTTTTTGGATTTTAGAAGAAAATATAATCTAAGCGTGCAGCTAGGGTTCTACCGGGTAAAAACTCGATATATTTCTGCGCTGTTGCACTATCGCTTCGACTTCTGTCCTTTTGATATTTAACCGCATCATTATTAACAACATTGTTCAGGTGAACGCTAAGTTTTACGTTGTCATTTAGCTCATAGCGTGCAGATAAGTTAAACACCTCATAACTAGGTACTTTATCGCCATCTTTAGTATCAAAATGTGCTTGATATTTACCATAGGCACTCATATCAGCGCGAATAAAAGCCGGACGACCTCTAAATTCAAACTCTTGATCAAGCGCAATGTAGGCATTGTATTTAGGTACTAAGGTCACTTCATCGCCTTTGCTACCACCAATAGTGTCATTGTCTTGCGTAAGCTCCGATTTAGTATACGAAGCATTAAAGATAAGTGATAAATTATCAGTTAGGTTGGCTTTTGACTCAAACTCAAGACCACGAGATTGTGCAGCACCGGCATTAGCTGTATAACTAAAACCACAGGTATCCTTTTCCCCAACCATCGAATGTTTCATATACAGAATATTAGTCAACTGCGCCTGTTACAAACTCACTGCTTTGTGCGCAACGCACACGACTTCAGCTTGGGTCGCAGTCATTCCATTGGTGTGATACCTCTGAGCATTCGGGTAATTTTTATAGTTTAAGCTGTAATAGCTAGCAGGTTTTGATCTATCGCTTGACGTGTATCCTTTGGGTTTCGCTCATCTCGAACTTATGTAAAGTTAACCGTTGTGCCATCTATTGGCTGTCACAATAATTGGGTGCGTATGAAGTCGGTTTTTCTCACTCAGTTGACCAGTGGCTTTGCTAGCCATAGGACGCATATTATTAGTGATGTTACCGTTTATGCACATAGCTAGGGTATTGTCTATTAAAGGCATATTGACACCTAAAGACATGCTACTGTCGTAGCCATCTACATCTTTTTCAGCAGCCCCTTGTATAGTATCTAATAGTTCAAATTCATCTAAACGAGGTTTATTGGTGATAACACGTACATTACCACCGATAGCGTTAGAGCCATATAGTGTGCCTTGTGGGCCGCGTAATATTTCTACCCGTTTGATATCGGCTAAATTTGTAAATTCATAGGGAATATCATCGATAAATATGGCGGTGTATCAGGAGTGGTATCATTACCGCCACTTAAACCACGTAAAATAAGTTGACTTCTCGGTGCTGCGGCAGAAACCGCAGAGACACTCATAGGTATTTTAAGAATCGACTCGACTTTTTTACAAGAGGTAACCGTAATGACCTCTAATTGCTTTTGTTCAATGGTACTTGTCTGTGCAAGCGAACTAGTAGGTAGCCTGCACTGAGCACTAATTATTATGCAGGGAAGGGGGTGTTAATTTTTCAACCTAAACAATGTTATTTTGTTTCGGATTGAGTAAAAAACTGATATTTCGTAGTAATGAACAAATGAGTTACCAAAAAAATTTAAACTATTAATACGGTAATACTAACACCATAAAATTATTAACTATTATAAATTAGGACTTAAAAAGGATTTAAGTCCATCAGTATAGAATATTATACCTACATATTGTCGACTGTTAGCCAACTATCAGTTCTACAGCAATATTGCCTCTCGTTGCATTTGAATAAGGGCATACTTGATGCGCCTTTTCAACAAGTTGCGTCGCTGTATCTTTATCCATATTAGGGATAGTTACGGTAAGCTTTACAGCAATACCAAAACCACCTTCAATAGCGCCAATATCAACTTGCGAGTCAATTTTGGTATCGCTAGGCAGCGATTGTTTATTTTGCCCAGAGACAAACTTTAACGCACCAATAAAGCAAGCTGCATATCCTGCTGCAAATAATTGCTCTGGATTAGTACCAGCGCCATCATCACCACCTAGCCCTTTTGGAGTTGAAAGCTTCACATCCAAACGGCCATCATTTGATTTGGCAGTGCCTTCACGACCTCCGGTTGCACTCGCTTGGGCTGAATAGGCGACTGATTGTAATTGATTCATTATTTTCTCCTAGTTGGTTATATTTGGTTTGCATGCAAAGTATATGTAACATTAAAATAATTTGCAAATACTTTGCGTACAAAATAAAATAAGCCTAGAGGTAAATATTATGAATGACAGTCTTCTTAAGTTAGAAAACCAGCTATGTCACCGGTTGTATATGGCTTCAAATGGTGTAACTAGAAATTACAGACCATTACTCGAAACAATTGATCTCACTTATCCACAATATATTGTGATGATGGCAATGTGGGAGCATGATAAGTTAACGATCGCGCAATTGCTGGAAAAAACTGCCATAGATGGAGGCGCCATGACTTTGATCTTAAAAAAAATGGTTGCTAAGTCGTTACTCAATATTGTTAAAGATGAACATGACAAACGAAAAAAGTGGGTTATTTTAACACCCTCAGGTTTAAACCTTAAAGCTGATGCTCAGGCGATCCCTGAAAGAATACGTTGTAGTTTCAAAAATATAACATCGCAAGACCTGAAGCAATTAACACAGCTATTAGATAAAGTATTGGTTGAGTTATAGTCGCTTTAGTGCATTTTAAAGTGTGTAATGATTGATGCTATTTCAATCGTACCTATTTATCTTCGAGTTTTATGAGCGAAGTCTGTCAACTAGTTGCGGCATAGGTTAATAAATATTGAATTTTGTTTGAATGCTTGGTTTAAATTTTACATACTGGCTTTAAAATAACTCTAAAGGTCTTAGGTAGGGAGCTTTATCTTTGACTTCTTTCATGACAACTGTATAACTGAGAGAGTATGGTATGGAAAAAAAGTACCTTGTGCTAAGTGTATGTCTTGCAGGTTTATTGTTTTGGTCTCTATCAGATAATGAAGAGCAAGAGAGTAAAAGTAAAGGTGTGTATAAGAAGCCGCCAGTAGGCTCAGCTTTAACTGATGTAACAAAGGGCGTAGCGCCATTGCCAAAGCCACAAACAAACACGGTACATGCCATGGTGCAAATGAGTGATCAACTTAGTGAAGCAGCAGAACATGTCGCGACTCAATACCAACAAGCGCTAAAATATCCTCCATATTCTCAACCTTTATCAGCTAATGACGACGATCGTCTAAGGCCCAACTATTTTTACCCCGTTTCAAGTGTGATTGCTGATAAGTCAGAACCGTTGACCATTAAACTTTCAAAATATCGTTATGTGTATCCAGAAGATATTGTTGTTGAGATAAGTGGCCCTGACGTTAAAAACGTTGAACTAAAATTGGTAGATATAGATAACCAGCAAGAATATGCATCTACCCGCTTATTAACTCATCCTTATGAAGCGCGATTTAAAGGGAGTAAGCAACTGCCTAGAAATCTCCAGCTTATTGCCAGCGCTCAGCTTGAACGAAAGGAGGTGCCTATTATTGCGCAATTTCAGTACATGCAGCCCAGTGCAAAAGTTGTCTCTATTTCTGACGTATACCCCCACAATGATAATATGGTCGTTGATGTGCGTTTAGAAGTTACAAATCCGGGTGTATATCGTTTAAGAGCGAACCTATTTGCAGGTGAACTGCCTTTAGCGCATTTAGTGAGCAAAGAAAAGTTATCACGAGGCACACAAACGATTAAGCTTCAGGCACATTGGTCAGTTCTACAACCGAAAATTTCCAATATGCTTTTGTCTGGATTTGTTATTGAGCGCATGTCACCAAGCCCTGACGAACCTAATAGTTATGGCAGTAGTGATATAAAGTTATATGAGATCCAAGACTTTCCCTATGACAGTTTACAGCAGCTACCTTACCAAGCGAGTTCAAAGGAACTACAGAGCTTGGAGTTTTTACGCCAGCTAGCTAATAGTGGCCAGCTTTAGCTTGTCGGTAACAGAGGTATCTTATTCAATAAGTTAATCAGTTTCATCGTACTCAAGCTAAGGAACACATTAAGTTAAAGTAGAGTTATTAATCTATTTGTTCTTTATCAAAATAACATGTACTTATCTGATTTTTATACTTAAAGGTGTTTCTAAGAGGAGAATGTTTGTTGTCTAAATCGGGTTTGTTGTAAATTTATTGTTGAACTTTGTTTATTTCTTAAACATACTGAGGTCACTCAGTGATACGAGATCTGATGTCTGAGTGTACAAATGAATAATAAATAAATACTCAGGAGTTTTACATGAACAACAAATTCGGTAAGTTGAGCATCAAATCCCTTGGGAATACCCTAGGGGTGTTTATTTTATGCTTATTAACAAGTTTTACAGCGCACAGTAATGATTACAAAACGATTCTTATCCATGGTTTTCAGCCATCTCAATTGACTAATCCCAACGGTACAAATGTTATTAGTGATGGTCAATCTTATTGGTCATCTTACTGGACAGATAAAGCTGACGAGCGTATTGATTGGCCATCATATGAACGTATTGAAGGCAAGATTGCAACTGATTGGCTATGGCCTAAGTTAAAACAACTTTCTCAATCAGGTTTGTGTGAGTCTGGTTGTGTATTACTAACACACTCAACTGGCGATCTAGTTGCGCGTTATCTGTTAGATAATCAAGCAAACTGGCTTGAAAATGCGGGATTGCAACCGCTTAATATTGTTGCAACCTTTGATATTGCAGGCGCAGGTGGAGGTAGTGAGTTAGCAGATACAGCAGTTAGTGCGCTAATGGGCGGGAATGCCTGGGATGACTTAGTCGAAGCTGCGATATATTTATGGTTAGGCAGCTCTACAGTCGATGCATTGGGCGTGCTGCATGACTTAAAAGTTAATAACGCGCGAAAAATAGCACCTTTACCTGATAGCCGAGCACCACGGCTGCGTTTTGTTGCTAATTCAAGTGACTTTTTTGGCATTACGGGTGGATTTTTAAAGGGCAGTGATGATGGTGTTGTTGCCTCGCACTCTGCATGTGGTGCCAGCAGGGTCGGAAGGTTTGGTAGTTGTTCGCAACAGATTGCAATGGATGGGAAAATCAAATCACAAAGTAATGCGGTCACTGGATTTATGCCGTACCACTACCCGTTAATCATGGCTGATGACTATACACATAGTAATATCCGTAAAGCTGATAACCAAGGGAAGGTGACAATAGCACAAAACAACATAGACGTAGCTGGGCGTAATGTTGGCTTTCAAACCTATGATAAAAGCACTGGCTTTTGGATATTCAAAGAGCACTATCGTTATGTGAAAAGCTCAGATAGCAAGAGTGTATCTCAGCTTATTAATAGCGTACTGCCTTAGTATTTAACATTAGCTCTAAATATGTAAGTTTACTCAGTTAAAGCGACAAAGAGTATACATTTTGCATTGTCGCTTTTTCATGCAGTCTAAAACAACTATCATACCAATTGCATTAAATGAATAGATATTTCGACAGATAAATGGCTTTGTAACTAGGCACAAATTTCGATATGTAGTTATTCTACATGAATCATTTTTAGTTTATGTCAGTTGCGAATAATAAAGTAGTGAACCCTTTGGGCAGCGCTATTCGGGCATTTTTTCTACGTTATCACCTGACTTACATAGAATAGCTCTGGATGCAGGTTCTGCCTTGAGAAAATACCCGAATGACTGTTGAAAAAACACGTAGCAAAGATCAACAGACCTTAGCAAACGCAGGATGTGCATATAATTAGTTTAATACCAAACCAATTACTCAAGCCTTAAATCTTTCACGGCATACTTTACTATTTTAGCTATCTCTGACCAATAAGTTGGACAACGCTTCACTAATACTGCTAAACCTAAACCGATACCCCGATTGTTGCAAACGTTTTGGAATGACCGCTTGACCATAAATTAATAGCTCAGACATTTCACCAAATAATAGCTTTAGGGCTTTCTCAGGCATGGGTAAAAATGTTGGCCGACGTAATGCGATGCCCAGTGCTTGGGTAAAATTATCATTGCTCACAGGGGTGGGGGCTGTTGCGTTGAACACGCCATTAATTTCGTTATGCTTGAGTAGAAATAAAATGATATGAACCATATCATCTATATGTATCCAAGACATCATTTGTTTGCCGTTGGCAAGTTTGCCACCTAAGCCCAATTTGAATGGCAATAGCATTTTTTTAAGTGCACCACCATGTTGGCTCAACACAATGCCCGTTCGCAAAATACATACGCGAGTTGATGGGCTATGCGCGCTCATGGCAAGGTCTTCCCACTGTTTGCACAAGCGATGACTAAATTCATCATATGGTTTGTCGTGCTTTTCATCAATGGTTACATCGTTACTTTGGCGACCATAATAGCCGATTGCACTACCTGATATAAATGTGTGAGGCGGTGTTTGCGCTTTATCTATCTTCTCAACAATAGCTTGTGTAATATTGAAACGGCTTTGGCGTATTAGTTGTTTTTGATTGTCTGTCCAGCGTTTTTCTGCGATTGGCTCTCCGGCAAGATTTATAACAACATCTATTTGGTTGAAATCTATCTTATCAAGACTATTTAAACAATTTACCCGGTTCCTGAATTGCTGCTGTGCTTTTGGTACATTACGCGTCAATATACTGACCTGATGTTTGTTGTATAAAAATCGACATAGGTGATCGCCTATTAAGCCAGTAGCGCCTGTAACCAAAATATTCATATTCGTTTGCTCTGAAGATGTGTTTATATAATCAAGTGTAGGTAATTTACGGAAAATACTGAATAAAGATCATAACGTTTTATTTTGTATGGTAATACTTTAAACTCAGCAAAAACTTAGTAAGGAAGTTATGTGTCATCATTATCAGGATTAAATAAAAGTCTCGTGGTTTTGGCTTCGCTTGTAATCGTATTTGCGGGTGTTAAGCTCGCCAGCGATATTATCGTGCCTTTTATCTTGGCTGCTTTTATCGCCATTATTTGTAATCCACTTTTAAAGTTTTTTGCGAGGTTTCACATCCCCAAAGGAATAGCGATTATCATTGTGATTTTTCTTGTGCTTGCGATTGGCACTAGTATTGCTGGGTTAGTGGGCCAATCGGTTACCGATTTCTCACAGCAGTTACCGAGTTATAGGGAGCAGTTGCAAAGTAAATTTCTTTGGTTAGTCAATACTGCAGCACAATATAATATTTTAATTGATAAACAACAAATTATCTCACTGTTTGACCCAGGGAAAATGATCGATATGGCATCTTCCATGTTGACGGGATTTGGCGGTGTAATGGCTAATGTGTTCTTGATCATACTGACAGTGGTTTTTATGTTATTTGAAGCACCTATGATCACTAACAAGGTGCATTTGGCTCTTGATGACCCAGAAATGAAAATTAAACAAATTGATCGATTCTTGGAGTCAATTAACTCATATCTTGCTATTAAAACAATGGTTTCTTTGGCTACTGGTATTTGCGCGTCGTTGTTACTTTGGTTGCTGAATGTTGATTATTTTGTATTGTGGGGCGTGGTTGCCTTTTTATTGAATTATATCCCTAATATCGGTTCTATTATTGCTGCTATTCCGGCCGTACTGCTTGCGCTTGTTACACATGGCCCTTTGGTCGCAGGTATTGTAGCGATAGGCTACGTAACCATTAATACTGTGATGGGTAATATTGTAGAGCCAAAATATATGGGCAGAGGACTTGGGCTATCTGCGCTAGTCGTATTTTTATCTTTAATATTTTGGGGGTGGTTGTTAGGCACAGTCGGTATGTTGCTGTCAGTTCCTTTGACAATGGTAGTAAAAATAGCGTTAGAAAACAGTGATGATGGTCGTTGGTTAGCGACTATGCTAGGTGGTAGAGACGAGTAACTGCTTAATAAGGTTGCTGTAAGTCTTCAATATGCCGGTGTAACATGTGTAGTGTACATTTTTTGTATGCTACTGAAGCCTTAATAGAGTTTGGTAGTGTGTAAAGGTAGCGCCATTTGCAGGTATCGTCAGAATACTGCTCATGGTACACAATACTTCTTTTGATAATGGGCATCAGTTGAGTGTTGCCCGTTTGAGTTTGAATTTGCTCAATATCGTGTAACAGCTTATTGATCCAGCTTTGCTGGTGCCTGCGCACCATATTAATATTACTGTCTAAGCACTTAATATAAACTTTTGAATCAACAGGGTGATAGCTTTCAAGCGAAGAGCAATCCTGTAGTGTGATGTCTGTTGAGCTTGCTTGTGCACATAGTGGCAACAAGAAAACTAATGTAACACTAATTTTTGTCATAATTGAATTCGATTAAAAATTTTGCACCTGCAAATTTAGAGCTTCCTATCTCAATATTACCATGGTAAGCATTAACTAAGTCAGACACAATCGCCATCCCGACGCCGTGTCCTGCTTCGTATGTATCTAAACGGCTTCCTCTTTTGAGCAACTCCGAGCGTTGATGTTCAGGTACACCAGGACCATCATCCTCTATCTCGAACTGAAGCGTGTTATGTTTATCAAAGCGCACATTAATTTCCACTTGTGTATTACATGCTTTACATGCGTTATCGATAAGATTGCCCAAAATTTCCATTAAGTCGGTTTTGTCACCCAAAAATGCAAGTTTGTCATCACATTGAGAATTAAAAATAATCTCCTTATCATGATAGACCTTTTTCATCGCATTTAAAATTGAGTTGAGAATTGGTTTGATGATTGTCTGTTTTTTCCAAGTGTCAGATGCACCAGTTGCGGCTCTTTTAAGCTGATGTTCGATCATCACATTAATGCGGTCTAGTTGCTCTTGAGCATCGTGATCTTTGGCTAATTCACTCGATTTAAGTACCGCGAGTGGTGTTTTGAGTGCGTGAGCCAAGTCACTCAAAGAGGCTCTATAACGTTCCTTCTGGCGCTTTTGTGAATCAAGCAATAAATTTAAGTCTGATTTTATTGTCACTAACTCTTTAGGGTAGAGGCCTGTGATTTTTTCTATTTTACCCGCTTCAATGGCTTTGATCTCTTTGTCCAATCGCTGTAATGGCCGGGCATTCCAAATGAATCCGATTGCCATAAGTGCGGCAATAATTACACCCATAATCATGGTCCAGCTAATTAATGTATTTCTAAATCCGGACATCAATTTTATTAGTGCTTTGTTATCTTTGAGTAAGACAAACTTAGCTTGCTGAGAATAATCTGCATTCCCTAAAATCACAGTTAAACTTAGTTGCCAAAACTCTCTGCCACTGTAGCTAATCAATTTAAAATCAGCGGCACCAGCTTCATCATCATCAAAAATGGGTGAAAAAGACAAATTAATCGCCGATTCAGAGTACCAGATAAGCTCTTGTCCTTGGTAAATTAACGCAAACGTGTCTGAGTTTATTCGGTTTAACTCTGGTGCTAAGATTGTACGCGGCATTTCCAATCCGTCTTCTAAGAATTCGACTTCAGAAATTAATGAATATAGATGTGCTTCAAGCGTTTTTTCAGTCGCTTCTACTAGGGATGCATGATAAGCACGACCAATTGAAAAAAATAGTGCAGGCAGTGCCACTAAAAGCACAAAGACAAGGATAAATCCTTGTCTTATTTTGAGAGAAATTTGAGCTGTTTTTACCACTGGGTTTTAAACCTATACCCTCTACCACGCAATGTTTCTACTGGGTTTAAACTACCATCGGGGTCAAGTTTTTTACGCAGACGCAATACAAATACTTCGATGACATTTGAATCAAGATCAAAGTCCTGATCGTATATATGCTCTGTTAATTCAGATTTAGAAATCACCTTTTGTGGGTTAACCATCATATATTCAAGTACTTTATACTCATATGCAGTCAGTGATAATTCTTGTTCACCCACCCAAACCTGTTGAGAGCGAGTGTGAATTTTAATCGGGCCAATGCAAATCTCTGGATTTGCTTGACCTGCGCTACGTCTAATAAGCGCATTACACCTAGCTATCAGTTCTTCTACATGAAATGGCTTGGTGAGATAATCATCGGCGCCCGCGTCTAACCCTTCTACTTTGTCTTGCCATCGGTCTCGCGCCGTTAAGATTAAAATTGGGATCTTAATACCGGCTGCGCGAGCCCGTCTGATTAGTTCAATACCATCTAATTTTGGTAACCCTAAGTCAATCACTGCCATATCAAGTGGGTATTCAGTCAAATGAAATAACCCAGACTCTCCATCATGACATAAATCAATACTATACTTTTCTTTTTCAAGTGCGCTGCGCAGGTTTTCTGCTAGCTGTATATCGTCTTCGATTACTAAAATTCGCATTTTTAATCCTTTGTGACCGTGCCTGTTTTTTTATCAACAATAATATCGATAACACGGCCATCAGTTTGTAACACTCTGACTATGAAACTGTCATTTTGTTCTGTAATTTTGAGCGTTCGCCCTTTATATTCTGCTAGGGCTAGTTCAATGGCTTGTTTTTTATTCACATTTTTGTTTTCGTTTGCTGCACCTAACACATCAGTGCAGTAGAGACAGGCAATAAAAAGAAAACAAACTGACAATCGCATTTTACTAAGCTCCATTGTTTGCATTGCTAAACATCTGTCGCAATCTTATGGTACGTGTAATTAACCAAAACTGAATTATGGCAATACTTTTTTATACGGCTTAACAACGCTATTAGCGTAAACGCCAGCTTCGATATAGGGATCAGCGTTTGCCCAAGCTTTGGCTTGCTCTAACGATGCAAACTCTGCAATGACTAAGGAGCCACTAAAGCCCGCTTGTCCTGGGTCTTCACTATCTATAGCTGGCAATGGCCCTGCGGCAAAGAGGCGATTTTGTGTTTGCAATTCGGTTAAGCGTGCAAGATGAGCTGGTCTTGTTGCAAGGCGTTTTTCTAAAGAGTTTTCTACATCAGTAGAATAAATCATATAAAGCATAGTGAGCGATTCATTGTTAGAACAAACAAACGCATATATTAGTCTGCTTTGCATATTAATGTAAATCCTTCATGACATTTGTAGGGGGCTTTATCCTTTAAAACTTGAAAAGCCTATATCAAGGCTGGTAGAGTCGCTCGGATATTAAGAAAAAATAATAATAAGGTTTTTCACATGAGTGCAAATCGTGAGCATTTTAGCTCTCGACTGGGTTTTATATTAGCGGCCGCGGGATCTGCGGTTGGTATTGGTAATTTGGTCGGTTTTCCTGTTTCTGCAACTAAAAATGGTGGTGGTGCATTTTTATTAGTGTATGCCTTATTTGTGGCATTTATTTGTTTGCCTGTAATGATGGCTGAAATGGCCATGGGTAGAAAATCGCAGAAAGACCCTTACGGTGCTTATAAAGACCTATCTGGGGGTGATAAGCGGTGGTCTATTGCAGGTGGGTTAGCTGTATTAACGCCGTTTATGATAGCGGTATTTTATATGGTTATAACGGTATGGATCTTTGGCTATCTAGTACAAACCGCCATGGGCAATTTAGATGCTTTGGCTAATCCTAGCCATTTTGGTCAGTTTATAAACCAAACTAGCGTATTTTGGTACATGCTGCTTGTTGGCCTAATTGTTAATTTGATTCTAGTGGGCGGTGTTAAACAGGGGATTGAAAAAGCTGCGAAGTTCCTAATGCCGACTCTGTTTGTGCTGTTAACAGGTTTAGTTGCTTACGTCTTAACACTTGATAATGCCATGGCGGGAGTGCGCTACTACATAGTACCAGATTTTTCTAAGATGGATGCCAGTGTGCTCAATGGCGCTTTATCACAAGCTTTCTTCTCACTGTCATTGGGTATGGGTATTTTGATGACCTATGCGTCTTATATTTCTAAGAAAGACGATATTGTAGGCGGAGCAAAAATGGTGGCTATTACGGACTCTTTAGTGGCATTTATTGCAGGTCTCATGGTGCTTCCTGCTATTTTTAGTTTTAACCCTGCAACCAATACTGATGAGTTATCTGAATCATCTGTATCAATGATTTTCGAGTTTTTACCAAAAATCTTATTAGCAACGCAAAGTGATATAGGTTACGTAGGGGCATCTATTGTCGCGTTTATTTTCTTCTTGTTAGTGTTTTTTGCTGCGATCACCTCTTTGGTATCAATCGTAGAAGTGCCTACCTCTGCGTTGATGGAAGAAAAAAACTTGAGCCGTAAAACTGCATTACTAGTTTTAGCAGCATCAACAGGGTTGTTAACTGTATTATGTACCATGTCATTTGGTATGGTTGATTGGTTAACTCAATTTGTAAACTATGGTGGCGCTAACAAAAGCTTATTTGACTTGGTCTATGATGTTTTCTACGACACAATTTTACCGTTAAATGGCTTAATGGTTTGCTTGTTTGTTATTTACCGTTGGAAAAAATCAAATTTAAATGCGGAGTTAGAGCAAGGTTGTGAGCACTACAAAGGCAGTTTTGGTGAAAAATACGTAAACTTCTCACTTTCAACCTTTATCCCAGTCATACTACTTATTATTTTTGTTAATACGGTATCGACCAAGTTTTTTGCTTTTAGTATATTCGGGTTCTAGCCTATCTTAATCTTGAGCCAAAAAGCCGAGGTGTCTCGGCTTTTTGTCAAAAAGTCATACCAGAATCTAAGTATTCACCTAGCCCTAAAGTAAAAATCCACAGCCCCCACAAACTGTGCTCAAGTACGCACACTAACAGTGAACGACTGTGTGCATAGGTATAAGAAAACAACAAACCGCCAGCGAAAGAAAGTGCTATTGCAATCCAGTTATCATAAACACAGTGAGCTAGAGCGAATACAGCGGCGCTGAGGACGATACGTGCGCTTTTTTTTGGTAGTATGCGCTTGTACCTGTGGAAAAAATAACTCCTGAAGATAAGCTCCTGCGGGAGCACGGAAAGCACTGGGTAAGCAATGAGTAAATACAGCCATTGGGTTGTTGAATTCAGCGGCAATGCAAACCAATTCTCTTGGTTAGACAGTCCGTATAGCATGGCTGAAAATAGGGCCCCTGCAAAAAAAGTTGTAAACAAACGCCGTTTAATCGTAGAAAACTGCCCTAAGCTGGTCAAACGAAAGCGCTTAAAGTGGGGGTCGCTAAGTAATAGAAAGCTGCAAACTATCATCAAAATAATGAGTGCAGGAAATAGCCAATTGGACAAGTGATCACGAAAAACATATGCAAGAATTGGCAAGCAAAAGAAAATTAAAAACAGTTCACACCAACGGTATTGACTAGCGTTCAAGGATATTCTCACTTTCAATCAGTTACAAAAACTATAGCAGTAAAAATGCCTTTGTAAGTGATATTATTGCGACAATATTGGCAAGCAGCATTGTGGCTCTAGCTTGAATACTTTAGAGTGCTATTTTTCGTCGGGTAGGTATTTATAAATACGTACCATAGTAGCTAAAATAGCTAAAAAGGTTATGCCCATTAATCCGAAAACCTTGAAGTTTACCCACGTATCTAATGAAAAGTTATATGCTACATATAAGTTAAGAACAGAAATAAATGCTAAAAGTACCATCCACATCATGTTCAGTTGTTCACAAATTGACTCTGGAATGGTAATTTCAAGCTGCGAATCACGGCCATTCTCTTTTTCATTGACTGTGTTAAGGAGCCCGAGCAGTGCTTTTTCAACTAGGTTTTTGTTAAAAATATAGCGAGAGATGAGTAATGATAAAGCAAGTAGTGCATAAATTACTGTGGCTTTCCACATAATAAAATGTTCATTTTGAAACACCACAGTCATGCCACCAAGTACCAGAGCAATAACGAAAAACACCCAATGTCTTGTGGCAATGTAGCCACTTTGTAAATAATAAAAACCGAGCTGAATGATAGAAGCGATGATTAACACGCCTGTTGCCCAGTAGATATCAACAAATTTATAGACGGCAAAAAATAAAATGAGTGGCAAGTATTCAAGCAATGCGGCCATTTATGGTCACCTATTCAATAACAATCCTTTGGTTTTACCAAGTTATTTAACGAAGTTCAAGATTGACATTTTGATGCTAACTCCTTAGCCTCTGCGGTTTTTATTATTTGTATCGTCAAAGTGTTGCATAATTAACCTGAGGTTAGGATAAGAATTTTGAAATAGTAAAGATGTAATAACTTACGTTATTTATCATCTGATCAAGATATTTTGTTCAGTATCAGGGCGTTTTTATGCAGAAATAGTTGGCTATTACAAATAAAAACAACGCTGAGAGTGGACAACTTCGCTTACCAAGCGCTTAGGTTATTAAGCAACCCCTAATGAGAGTGTAGTAATGAATAAATCTCAATTGATAACAGCTATATCCACGCATAGTGAACTGACTAAAAAAGAGTCGCAGGATGCGCTGAATGCGCTGTTGTTTGTCATAAAAAAGCGTTTGTCGGAGGGAGATCAGGTGCCAATATCAGGATTAGGTACTTTCGCATTGAGTTACCATCCAGCAAAAGCAGGGCGCAACCCAAGAACGGGAGAAGCAATCACCATTGCAGGGGCAAATAAAGTACAATTTAAAGCGGCTAAGGCGCTTAAAGACGCCTTAACCTGACTGTTGAGTTACTTTAAGGTTGCTTCTTTCATTGCACTGACAAACTGTGTGAGTTCAGCTAACATGCGCTCAGGTTCACTAAGGTGTTGCTCAATAATTTTAACCACAGCTGAGCCACTAATTGCACCAGCAGCACCTGAGTCAAGCGCTGCTTTTACATGCTCGGGTGTTGAAACACCAAAACCAAGTAAAGTTGGCGCAGCGTGATATTCTTTAAGTTTGCTGATTATAGAGTCCGCTGGTATTTGAACGCTGGTGTCAGTCCCTGTTACGCCTGCGCGTGACAGCAAGTAAGTATATCCTCGACCATAGCTGGCACACTCTCGAAGTGTGTCATCATTGGCGTTAGGCGTGGCAATAAAAATAGGCTCAATACCTACACTTTGTGCGGCATGTCGAAACAGTTTTGACTCATGTAGCGGTACATCTGCTACGAGGATTGAATCCACACCCGCTTCTTTTGCTTGCTGATAAAAGGTATCAATCCCTTTAGCAAAAATAAGATTAGAATAAAGTAATAATCCAATAGGAATATCAGCATTGTATTGGCGTACTTGCTTGATTATTTTAAAGCAATCTTGGGTATTAATGTTTTGCTCTAATGCTCTAATGTTTGCAGCTTGGATCACCGGGCCATCGGCAATCGGATCTGAAAATGGAATACCCAGCTCTAACGCATCAGCGCCACCATCAATCAAGCTTTTTATAATATCAAGGCTAAGTGCTTTATTTGGGTCGCCTATGGTGACAAAAGGAACAAAAGCCCCTTGGTTTTGTTCATCCAAGGCATTAAACGTTTGGGCGTAACGGCTCATTACAGTTCTCCTAGCTCATTTAAAACTTGATGTACATGGGCCAAATCTTTATCACCACGGCCACTTAGGTTTACTACAATAATTGTTTCTTCGGTTTGTTGTTCTGCATATTTTAGTGCGTACGCTAACGCGTGACTAGACTCAAGCGCTGGAATGATACCTTCATTTTTTGCTAAAGATTGAAATGCATTAAGCGCCTCGGTATCAGTAATAGCCACGTACTGCGCACGACCTGTTTCGTGTAAATAAGCATGTTGTGGACCTACCGCTGGGTAATCTAAGCCAGCGGACACTGAGTAAGATTCTTCAATTTGCCCATCTGAGTTTTGCATAATGTAAGTATAAGCACCGTGTAATATACCTTTAGTGCCTTTACATAAGGCAGCACCATGCTCTTGAGTGTCTAAGCCCTTACCAGCGGGCTCTATGCCGATAAGTTTTACACTTGGGTCATTAATAAAATCACTAAACATGCCAATCGCATTTGAACCACCACCCACACACGCCATCACTACGTCAGGCAAACGACCTTCAGTGTCGAGTACTTGCTGCTTAGCTTCTTCACCAATCATCTTTTGAAACTCTCGAACAACGGTGGGGAAGGGGTGAGGGCCTGCCGCAGTACCAAGTAAATAATGCGCTGTTTGGTAGTTAGCTGACCAATCACGCATGGCTTCATTTACGGCATCTTTCAATGTGCCAGAGCCTGCCGTAACTGGAATAACCTCAGCGCCCATCAAACGCATTCTAAATACGTTCGGTTGTTGACGCTCTACGTCTTTTGCGCCCATGTAAACACGACACTTTAAGCCAAGCAGTGCGCAGGCTAAAGCGGTTGCTACGCCATGTTGACCCGCGCCGGTTTCAGCAATCACCTCTTTTTTACCCATACGCTTGGTAAGCAAAGCTTGACCTAATACTTGATTGGTTTTGTGAGCCCCGCCATGGAGTAAATCTTCGCGTTTAAGATACAGTTTTACTTTTGGGTTTTTGACTAGGTTACGCGTTAATGTTAAAGGCGTAGGGCGTCCAGCATACTCATTGAGTAACTGATGAAATTCCTGTAAAAAGTCAGGATCTTTTTGTGCATTATTAAACTCTTGCTCAAGTTGCTTGAGCGCAGGAACGAGTAATTCAGGGACATACATGCCACCAAAATCACCAAAATAAGCTGCGTTTTTCATTTCCACCTCAATAATTTCTAATGTTTGCAAAAGCAGCCTGAAGTTTCTTCTGGCACTTTTTACCAGGGCTTTGTTCAACCCCTGAATTTAAATCTAATCCCTGAGCGCCAAGCTTGGCGGCAGCAATGACATTATCTGGATTTAGTCCACCAGCAAGCATAAAGTTGCTGGCTGTTTGTTCGGTTAATAATTGCCAGTCAAATGATTGGCCAGTGCCCCCGAAGCCATTGCTCGTTTTGGTATCGTAAAGATGTTTATCCACCCCTTTTACAGGCTCAGGTAGCGTTGTGCTAATACCCTGAGCTTTCCAAATTTGGCAGCTAATAGGTAACTGGTTTCTTAGTGCATTGATATAAGCTTCATCTTCTTGTCCATGCAGTTGTACAGCGCTGAGCTTGAGTAATTGTGCATATTCTGCGACTTGGGCTAATTGTGCGTTAACAAACACCCCCACATACTTAAGTGGGGCGCTCTCTACAATAGCTTTTGCACAATCTAAATCTACATAACGTTCAGATTTAGGGTAAAAGATCAATCCACCATAAAGTGCACCAGCATCATAAGTCGCTTGCGCATCTTGGCAACGTGTTAAACCACAAACTTTATTTTCCCCTAAAATCAGCTTACGACAAGCAGCTTCTAAGTTTTGCTCTGCCATTAATGAACTGCCTACTAAAAAGCCGTCACACAGCGGTGCTAATCGTTTCACATCTTGATGGGTATAAATGCCGGATTCTGAAATCACCACTTTACCTTTAGGGATCAGTTTTTTAAGCTGCTCAGTGGTGGCTAAATCAGTTGTTAAGTCTCTTAGATTACGATTATTAATCCCAATAATTTGGGCATTAAGTGTTAGTGCACGTGCGACTTCTTGCTCATTACTTACTTCGGTTAACACGGCCATGTTGAGTGATTTTGCCACTTGCGCTAGAGTATTATATTGCTCATCACCCAGTACAGATAGCATGAGTAAAATGGCATCGCCGCCATTTAATCTAGCTAAGTATACTTGGTATTCATCAATGAAAAAGTCTTTACAAATAATTGGTTGTTCAACCTTTTGACGTACATAGCTTAAGTAATCAAAGCTACCTTGAAAATACTTTTCATCAGTTAATACACTGATACAACTGGCATAGCGCTTATAAACACGGGTAATTTCATCAAGGTCAAAATTCTCTCGTATCAGCCCCTTAGAGGGGGATGCCTTTTTACACTCTAAAATAAACTGTGTACCGGCCTTAGCCAGTGCTGCGTAAAAATCACGTTGTGTTGGTTGTACTTTATGTTTGAACGAATCTAATGAAAACTCAGCTTTACGCTTTTCAAGTTCTATACGTTTATCGGCAACGATTTTTTCTAGTACATTAGGCATTGTTACTAACCTCTACAATTTGTGCCAATTTTTCATGGGCGATACCGGAGTTTAATACTTCAAGCACTTGCTCAGTAGCCACCTTAAAGTTGTCCGCTTTTTGTTCCATTACTAATAATGCAGCAACATTGACAGCAATCGCGGCATTATGTGCCACATGACCTTGGCCTGTTAAAATATTTAGGCTGGCTTTGGCATTATACTCTGGCGTATCACCGGCAATGTCAGCAAGCGAATAGTTTTCAAGACCAAAGTCTTGCGCATTGAGAGTATATTGTGTCAGTTCGCCATGATTAAGCTCAGTGACTTGCGTTGGGCCATGTAAAGCAATTTCGTCAGTGCCAGCACCGTGAACGATCATCGCACGCTCTGTTCCTAATGTTTTTAACGTTTGCGCCATTGGAGCACACAGTTTCGGATCGTATACACCTAATAGCTGTGTTTGTGGTGCTGCTGGGTTGGCTAATGGGCCAAGAATATTGAAAATAGTACGTGTTTTTAACGTGGTGCGAACCGCCATCGCGTGTTTTGTGCCTTGATGATAGTTTGGGGCAAATAAAACGTAAAGCCGGTTTGTGCAAGGCATTTGCTAGCAATGTCACTATCCATATCTAAGTTTATGCCAAGCGTTCTTAATAAATCAGCCGAGCCTGATTTACTTGATACGCTACGGTTACCATGTTTGACTACATTAAGGCCACAGGCAGCTGCAACAATGGCTGCAGTTGTGCTCACGTTAATGGTATTAGCGCCATCCCCACCAGTGCCACAGCTATCAACACAATGCAGACCTTGGGTATTAAAAGCTTTTGCATTTTTGCGCATGGCATTTGCAGCGCCTGCTATTTCTTGAGCTGATTCGCCTTTGATTTTTAGCGCGATTAATACAGCAGTTAATTCTATATCGTTAAGCTGGCCAAGCATAATCTGATTGAATAGGGCGCTGCTTTGTTCATAGTCTAACGATTGTTGTGCGATTAATGTGTTAATACTATCCATGATAACTCCTAACGCGTTAAATAGGCGATGCTTTGCTGCAATAGGCGGGCACCATCTGGGGTTAATATTGATTCAGGGTGAAATTGGTAGCCGAGCACTTTGTCTTCGCTGTGGTAAATCGCCATGGGTATATCCTGATATTGGGCAATGACTTTCAACGAGTCAGGCACATGTGTGGCCATCAACGAGTGGTAGCGAGCGACAGGGAACTGCGCCCCAAGCCCATCAAAAACGGGGTGCGGCTGTGCATCAATGATAGACGCTTTGCCATGAACTGTTTCTCCTGCATGGCCTATGGTGCCGCCATAGCTTTGCGTGAGTGCTTGCTGCCCTAAGCAAATACCTAGTATGGGGAATTTGCCTTTGCACAATGCAACTAACTCTAATAAGCAGCCTGCTTGTGCTGGGGTTCCCGGACCAGGCGAGAGTACCAAAATAACCGGTTGCTGCTCTTTACTCATTTTCTCAAAAATTCGTTGCGCACTTAAATGGTTGCGATACACCACCATATCAAGCCCTAAGAGGGTTAACTCATCGACCAAGTTGTAGCTAAAGGAATCAAAATTATCTAAAAAATAAACCTTTGTATTACTGTTCATCACTCACTCCTTGATAGGTAGACTGCACGGCTTTAATAACAGCTTGTGCTTTTGCGCGTGTTTCATCCGCTTCAGCTTGAGGGATAGAGTCATAAACCACCCCCGCACCTGCTTGTACATATGCGGTGGCATTTTTTACAAATGCTGAGCGAATTACGATACATGAGTCCATCGCGCCATCACCCGTTAGATAGCCGACGGCACCGCCGTAGCTACCTCTGCGCTTTTTCTCTACGTGACGAACTAATTGAGCGGCTTTGACTTTAGGGGCTCCCACTAAAGTGCCCATATTCATACAAGCTTGGTATGCGTGCAGTGCATCAAGGTCGGGTTTTAGCTGACCTACGACACGAGACACCAAGTGCATTACTTGAGAGTAGCGGTCTACCTTTAATAATTCTTTGGCATGGCGCGTACCTGCAACACTAATGCGTGCGATATCATTACGAGCAAGGTCTACAAGCATTAAATGCTCCGCGCGCTCCTTTTGATCATTACGCAGTTCTAACTCGATACGGCTGTCTAAATCAGGGTTAATGCGTCCGTCAACAAATTTACCGCGTGCTCGTGTGCCTGCAATGGGATAAATCTCGACTTGATTACTGTTAGTATCGTATTTTAAAGCCGACTCTGGCGAGGCTCCAAACAGCACAAAGTCTTGGTCTTGCATGTAAAACATGTAAGGGCTTGGATTTTGTTGTTTTAGCTGTTGATAGGCTGCAAGTGGTTGGGCACAAGGCAATGAAAATGTCCGAGATGGGACCACTTGAAAAATATCACCATCAATAATATTTTCTTTCAATTGTGCAACTTGTTCACAAAACGTTGCATCGTTGATATTCACTTGTACATTAGCTTTGCCTTTACTGGGTGCTGCCAAGTAAGGAGTAAGCTCATCACAACGGGCATTAAGTTGTTCAAGCTGTTTGCCAACTTCAAAGCAGTTTGCATGCACGTCTGGACCATTAAATACGTTGCCGATTAGCTCTGTGGTTTGCGCTTGGTGATCAATCAATACCAAAGTCTCGGCTAAGTAAAATACGTAATCAGGGCAGGTATTTTCACCATTAGGTATATCAGGTAATTGCTCAAAATTGGCCACCATGTCATAGGCAAATACACCACCCAAAAATACCGATAGTGGCGTGTCTGAGTTACGTTTAATACTGTTAATGCAGGTCCGAAGTGCGCTAAAGGCATTGTCGGCCTTGAGTTTGCTAACTTCATCTAAATCATCATCAATACCTAGATAAGTGAGTGTCAGCGTATCTGCATGTAACTCACTTAGGCAATTGGCTACTTTGTCTTGTAAAAAAGCAAGTAATTGTTGACCATTGTTTGAAAGCGCTTTTACCGTAACCTGTTTGCCAACACATTCAATACGCAGTGCTGCATCAGCGAGAATAATGCTTTTGACATTATCTTTTGAATCAATCTCTGCTGACTCTAACAGCAGTGAGTTATTTTTCCCCAGTGATGCATACAAAGACAGCGGGCTACTTATATAGTCGCGCCTTTGTCGTATGCTGGTCACTTCACCTGGAGTTGTTGTAATGTGACTAAATATCAAACCTCATTCCCCTAAAAATAAAAAACCCCACTAACTGTTTAGGCTTAGCGGGGTTGTTAACTTGATACAACAATACCGTCCCGCTAAGCCAGGCACCACCACCAACCAATTGTAGTTATATTGTCGAACATTGTTTTTCCTAAAATTTAGATATAAAAAAACCCGCTTATATAGCGGGTTTAAGCTTTCGTTAAGACACAACGAAACACCCGCAAATTACGAGCGCCACCACCAGATTTTGTTTTTATTGTTTGTTGATATCATGGTTCTATACGTTTAGATGTCTTTAGTGGGTACAGTAAACCGCACTGTTTGATATTCTGTCAACCCTTTTGCAAACAAAATTTAAACAAAAAGAAAAAATAGTCGAAGGTTGTCGTAGAAACCAGTGATACAATGGCGCTTTAAGACAAAATCATAAATTCACAAAGGGTTAATGTGATAAAATACGACTTACATAGTCATACCACTTTTTCTGATGGTCGTTTAAGCGTGGCAGAGCTGCTTGAGCGCGCAACAGAAAAAGGCGTTGATGTGCTAGCCATCACCGATCATGATACTACCGCAGCGATAGTACCTGCAAAAACTTACATAGATGAAAATTCATTAAATTTAAAGTTAATTTCAGGCGTTGAAGTATCTACTAAATGGCATAGCTTTGAGATTCATATCGTTGGCTTAGCGGTTAATATTGAACATCCCCAGTTAGTTGCATTGCTACAGCAGCAACAAGCTAAAAGACAAGCCCGTGCAGAAGAAATAGGTAAACGTTTGACAAAAAACGGCTATGAGGGCGTTTATGAGCGTGCTAAGGAGTTGGCTGGGGAAGCGCAAATCACGCGTGCTCACTTTGCAGCCGCTTTAGTTGAACAAGGTGTAGCAAAGAACATTCAAGGTGTGTTTAAAAAGTTCCTAGCACGTAATAAAATAGGTTATGTTCCCAGTCAGTGGTGTGACATGGCTACGGCAATTGAAGCTATTAAAGCGGCAGGTGGGGTAAGCATTGTAGCGCACCCAGCACGGTATCAGATGTCGAACAAATGGTTGCGTAAGTTACTTGATGAATTTTCTCAAGCTGGTGGTCAAGCCATGGAGGTAGCACAGCCTCAGCAAGCGCCATCAGAACGTCAATTTTTAGGGCAATTAAGTCAAGAGTATAATTTGTTTGCGAGTCAAGGATCAGACTTTCATTATCCCATGCCTTGGTTAGATTTAGGAAAAAACCTATACTTACCAAAAGATTGCCAAGGTGTTTGGCAGTTTTGGCAGGCTAACGAGGAGTGTTAACATGAGTCATTTTTTCCATATACATCCAGAAAACCCACAAGCTCGGCTCATAAAGCAGGCAGCTGAAATCATTCGCCAAGGTGGTGTTGTTGTTTATCCTACTGATTCAGGTTATGCAATAGGCTGTAACATAGGTAATAAGCAGGCAAAGGAACGAATAGAGCGTATTCGCGGTATTGAAAAGCACCATAATTTTACCCTTATGTGTCGTGATTTATCAGAGCTTGCAACGTATGCAAGAGTTGATAACCAGATGTTTCGATTGATAAAAAATAATACACCTGGGCCTTACACCTTTATCTTTAAAGGCACAAAAGAGGTCCCTAAACGTTTATTAAATGATAAAAAGAAAACCATCGGTATTCGTGTCACAGATAATCCAATCACATCGGCACTTCTAGCCGAATTGGGTGAGCCAATTATGTCTTGTTCGCTGATTCTACCTGGTGAGCAGTTTACTGAGTCAGATCCTGATGAGATCCGTATGAGAATTGAAAAGCAGGTAGATCTTATTATTCACGGTGGCTTTTTGATTGAGCAAACTACCACGGTTGTTGATTTATCAGAAGATAACATTGAGATATTACGGGCTGGCTGTGGTGATACTTCAGTATTCGAGTAATTGGCTGTGAAAGAAGTACAACAGCAGCAAAAATTGCCTTTAGCTTTTTTAAATGGTGAAGCCGTTGTTGAGAAGCCTGAGGACCTTTATATTCCTCCTGATGCATTGGAAGTTATATTAGAGACGTTTGAAGGTCCGCTAGATCTCTTACTGTACCTAATTAAAAAGCACAAATTAGACATTTTACAACTGCCAGTTCTAAGCATTACTGAGCAATATGTTGCTTATGTTGAGTTAATGAAAGATTTGCAATTAGAGCTTGCTGGTGAGTATTTGGTTATGGCTGCGCTTTTGGCTCAAATAAAGTCGCGTATGTTGTTGCCTGTGCATGAGGAATTAGAAGAAGAAGAAGACCCAAGAGCCGAGTTAGTAAGGCGCTTACAAGAATATGAGCAATTTAAACGCGCCGCTGAGAATTTAGATGCGCTCCCGCGTGTAAAGCGAGATATTTTTACTGCCCATGCGTTAGTTGATGAGTCAGCAGAACCTGAACCGGTCCTGCCTATTATTGAACTAAAAGAGTTGGTTTTAGCATTGGGAGATGTCATGGCCAGAGCTAAAACGTTTGAGCATCATCATATCAGTGCAGAAGTGCTGTCGACCAGAGAACGAATGAGCCAAATTCTACAATATTTGTCTGAACATGTTGGGCCTTGTGCTTTTAATACATTGTTTAAAGTTGAAGAAGGTCGCAGTGGCGTGGTTGTTACGTTTATTGCAATGTTGGAATTGTTGAAAGAGCAATTGATCAATTGTGTACAAGTTGCGTCTAATGGCCAAATTTATTTGAGCTTGCAGCTACAACAGTAGTGCAACCTCTGTCATAATAAACGTCTGTGTGTTGAAAAGGCTGCAAGGTATGACCACACGTCGAATTAGCGATGAGCAATTAATTGAGCTAATAGAAGCGGCTATTTTTGTTGCTGATAAACCGCTGTCAAAAAAACGTTTAAAAGAAACTGTTTTACAAGATATTGCGGTTTCTAATACTCGTGTAGATAAAGCCTTGGATAGTATATTTGAGCATTATCAAACACGTGGTATTCGCCTTGTTGAAGTTGCCACAGGTTTTCGTTTTCAAGCATGTGCGAGCTTAAGCCCTTGGTTAAGTAACTTATTTCAAGAAAAAGCACCGAAGTATTCGCGCGCCACTTTGGAAACGATGGCACTGATAGCTTATCGTCAGCCTATTACGCGTGGAGAAATAGAGCAAGTTCGAGGTGTTACTGTAAGTTCTAATATTATCAAGAGTTTACAAGAAAGAGAGTGGATAAAAGTTGTTGGGTATAAAGAAGTACCTGGCAAACCCGCATTATATGCAACCACAAAGCAATTTTTAGATTATTTTTCTTTATCTGGTTTAAACATGTTGCCTAGATTACCGGAGCAGCATCGAGTGAAAATAGATCAGATGTTGAACGATCCTTCTGTGAGAGAACCATCTTAATGAGTGAAAAGTTACAAAAAGTATTAGCGAGAGCCGGTGTGGGATCACGTCGGGAAATGGAAAAGTATATCGAAGCAAACCGTGTTAGTGTTGATGGTAAGGTAGCTAAGTTAGGCGACCGCGTTGAAGAAAATGCGATAATTCGTGTTGATGGACACATTGTTAAGATTGAGCAAAAAGAAGACAGAATTTGTCGTGTGATCATGTACCACAAACCTGAAGGTGAGCTGTGTACACGTAAAGACCCAGAAGGTCGTCGCACGGTATTTGATAGGTTACCTCGTATTGATGGTGATCGTTGGATAGCCATTGGACGCCTAGACATTAATACTTCAGGACTTTTGTTGTTTACCAACGATGGTGAGTTAGCCAATCGTTTAATGCATCCAAAGTATGAAGTTGAACGTGAATATTCAGCACGTGTATTTGGAGAGGTTACTAACGATACACTTAATAACTTAACCAAGGGTGTTGAATTAGAAGATGGTATGGCTAAATTCCTTAAAATAAAGCCGATGGGCGGTGAGGGTATTAACAAATGGTTTAACGTTACCCTGACAGAAGGTCGCAATCGAGAAGTCCGTCGTTTATGGCAGTCACAAGATGTGGAGGTTTCTCGTCTAATTCGTATTCGTTACGGTAAGTTAGAGCTCGATAAACGCTTACCACAAGGCGGCTGGGAAGAGCTTAAGCTGGAAGAAGTGAATTACTTACGTAAGTCGGTGCAATTGCGTAATGAAACAGAAACCAAATTATCGGTAATGCCAGAGAAACGCAAAGACAAACGTGCCAAAATTAATCAAATTCGCAAAGCCGTTAAAAAGCACAACCAACGCGTGCAAAAACCTAAAAAGCGTTAATATTAAAACCAACAAAGATGATAGCGAACCCCGTAAAACGGGGTTTTTCTTTTAATTTCACAGCTAAATTTGATAACTTAGCCTGTTAAGTATATTCGTACTGATAAACAAGCACTTGGTTGTGATCTAATAGATTGATACAGTCTGAAGAAGGAGAGAAAACGCGTTTTTTGCTGTTGAATGAATACCCACCTGTTTCATGATCTATATAGTTCTCATACACTCTCAATATGGCATTAGGCGCAAGTGTTGTACTACAAGGAAAAACAAATTTTTCGTTGCTTTGCAACGACCAACTGTTTAGGTCAACTGTAAGCGTCGCCTAAAGCACACCTAGCCGCTGAGGCTACAGGCTCATAAGTAAAGCTCTTATCTCAATCTGGAGCCATATAATGCTAAACATAAAACCGCTGAGCAGTGGCAATGGCTATTATCAGGATTATCGGTGATTGCCCATAAGCCGCTTAATTATGGTTATAACGTATGATCATAACAGCGGTTTCTAGAACACAAAATAATCTAAGCTATTAATTTAAAAGCAGTTCCTCCTAAGCTATCAAATAACTTTTTACTTAGCCATCCATAACGAACCGTTTTATTAAACCTCTCAACATAACCATTTTGTGTGGGTTACCTGGCTGAATATATTCAATTCTGATGTCACTTTTATTTGCCCATTTTACAAACTCATGAGAAATAAATTCAGGGCCATTATCACACCGAATTGCCAACGGCTTCCCCCTCCACTCAATAAGCTGATTTAAGCTTCGCAGCACTCTAGCTGTTGGGAATGAGTAACCAGGTTCAATTACCAACCCTTCACGTTTGTAATCGTCAATAACGTTAAACAAGCGAATTGTGCGACCGTTACTTAGCTGGTCATGCATAAAATCTATTGACCAAACTTGATTCGGCTTAATTGGCTCTTTGAGAGGCTCTGGCTTATGACGATTTAAGCGTCGCCTTGGCTTTATTCTCAGATTCAATGAAAGCTCAGTATAAATGCGGTAAACACGTTTGTGGTTCCACTTTTTACCTTTCACGTTACGCAGATAATCAAAGCAAAGACCAAAACCCCAGTCGCTTTCCTCATTGGGTAAATCGACAAGCATTTGTGCTATTTCTTGATTCTCATCAAAAAGCTTTGCTTTGTATCGATAACACGTTTCGCTTATTTGAAAAGCTTGGCAAGCTAGCTTTATAGTTACGCCCATAGAGGCAACGTAGTATTGCGCCATCTCTTTGCGTTTCGATGGCTTTACCACTTTTTTTGCATTGCTTCCTGCACGATTTCTGCTTTTAGTTTTTCATCGACGTACATCTTTTTAAGTCTACGATTTTCTTCTTCAAGCTCCTTCACTCGAGCCATTAAAGACGTATCCATACCACCATACTTGGAGCGCCACTTATAAAATGTTGAATTACCAATGTTATGTTCACGACAAATGTCAGGAACAGGAATACCTTCATCAGCTTGTTTTAAAATAGCCATAATCTGGCTATCACTAAATTTTGATTTTTTCATGCAGAATCTCCTTCGATTATTTTACGAGAAAATTCCACTTTTGACGTCAACTATTTTTCGGGAGGATTACCATCTTACCAACAACCCAGTTACGAAGTGGTGACTAAAGTAGAATCGCCCGAGAGCGTCACAACGGTTATTGACGTTAATGTGCTAGGTCAAGTTAAAAGCATTACCCAATCAGGTAACGGCAAATCACTAACAGAAACCCGCAAATATGATGGCAATGGACAACTATGTTTAGTGCAACGTGCTGATGTAGGTAACACGGTGTCAAAACGTAATGCGCGGGGTCGCCTTATTTGGCAAAAGGCAGGGGTTAGTAATACGACGTGTGTTTCAGAAAAACCATCTAACAGTAATCACTTCTCTTATGATAATCACGGTCAGCTTTACAAGGTTGACTATCCTGGGTCGGGTATTGATGTAACTTACACGCGAGATAACGTAGGTAATGTTACCATTCTTACATCGGGCAGTGTTCAGCATTTATATAATTACAATAACCTAGGTTTACTAGAAGATGAAACTCTCACCATTGGTAGCGACGGTACGCGGCAACTTGACTACAGCTATAATGAGTCAGGTCATCATATTGGTCTAGCGTACCCTGATGGTACTTATGTGGCCTATGCACCTAATGAGTATGGCTCTGCAACACAGGCAATAAGTGCAGATGCAACATTTGCAAGTGATGCAACTTTTCATGTTAATGCTATGTTAAATTATTCGCTTATGGCAATGGCGTAACGCATACCACAACTCTTGAACTTGATACGCTACGCCCAAATGAGATCAAATATGTAGAGGGTTCAAGTCATATTGTTAAATTAGGTTATACCTACGATAACAAGGGTAATGTGACGTCAA
Source organism: Pseudoalteromonas sp. SANK 73390 (assembly GCF_054966645.1). Taxonomy (NCBI): domain Bacteria; kingdom Pseudomonadati; phylum Pseudomonadota; class Gammaproteobacteria; order Alteromonadales; family Pseudoalteromonadaceae; genus Pseudoalteromonas; species Pseudoalteromonas sp. SANK 73390. Next base: position 45,211 of record NZ_ARPN01000118.1, on the reverse strand, counting down.
TTACCGATTATCAAAACAGCCAATATAGCCTGTCGAACTTTGTCTACGATGGACTCGATAGATTGAAAACTGTGACCGGTGGAGCAGGTATTGGCAACAGTAGCATTAATTACGATTCGCTGGGTAATATAACCAGCTATAGCAGTAAAGATAGGGCTTTAACATATAAATATAATAGTACTTCTAACCGTTTAACGAGTGTGACAGGTACTGGTACGGATGGAAAATACGGTTCAATATTGTATGATGCGCGAGGCAATATTAAGCATAATGGTAAATTCTCGTTAACTTTTAACCATGCAAATCAGCTTAGCAAAGCAAAAGGTAATACTTACTTGTACGATGGGCATAATCGTCGTGTGAAACAAGAAGATGGTAATGGTACTAGTTATTCGATGTATAGCAAAAACGGTGTGCTTCTGTATCGTGAGGATGATAGCTTTGCTGGAGAAGGGGTCAACTACATTTACTTGGTAAGAAGTTAATTGCTAAGTACGGGGACGTTAAACCACAGACATTTGAAGAGAGTAGACAGCACTATCGACCTTTTGGTGAAACGATAGAGGCTCCTAAAGATGATGTGGGTTATACAGGTCATAAGTTCGATACGGACTTAGGCTTGAGTTATATGCAGGCACGATACTATGATCCAGTTATAGGTCGGTTTTATTCTAATGATCCGTTGAGTTATCGTGATGTGCATAGTTTTAACCGTTATGTCTATGGCAATAATAATCCATATAAATATATTGACCCTGATGGATTGAACTCAATCAATATATTAAGTGGGTTTGATCAATGGGTGCAGATGTGGGAACCTGCCGTAGTGGTTGGAGAAAATATTGCATCGTCAATACCCTCGTAACGATTAACCCAACTAGACAGAATGTTAGAACGATCGCATCAAACGCTTCTCTTGGTCTAGCTGCTGGGTCTTTGACACCTTGCTCAGCTATATGTGGGGGGCTTCTTTGCTCATTGATATTGGATTAGGAACTGACAACCTAGCTAATGAAGAATATGGTGAAGCGGTATTAACTTTAATTCCTGGTGTAGGTGGAGAAGCTATTAATAGAGGATATAAAGGGTTAAAAGCTACTAATACTCAAAAAGCTCATCAAATTGGGGCTAGTTCAGCCATTCTTACTGGGCAAACGATCAATCAAGCAAAATCTAATGAACAATCCACCAGTAAGCAAAATAATCCAGAGTTTTTTGTTATTGAAATGCCGACTAGAGCGCAAAAGTTCAGAAATGGGAAAAGAGGTAGGGACCGCTAAATATGGAATGGAAAAAAGTACTAGTTATTGCATTTGGTATCGTCTGGTTTGCACTAAGTGCGTTATTTGTTATAGGCTTTGAACCTATAGAAAAATTGTTTGCTTGTATGTTTATGTTTGCAATTTGCTTTAGATATATTTACGCTTTTTTTCTCAACAGACCTATGTATGTACCTTATTCAGGTGAGGAGCTCCCTCCTACAGGTGAAAGAAATGTAGCAAGATTTTTTTTATTTTTTGTAGGTGTAGTTGGCTGTACTTGCTTTACTTTCTTTACTTTATTCGTTTAGAAAGTTAAAGAATGAACTAATTAACGTGGACACATACGGTCACTCCGGCTGAGCCAACAGACTCAGCCGGATTTTAATTGTTATTTCGCACTTCCGTTCAAGTAGCTAAACCAACGAAAGAACAGGACATCCGAAATAACAAAAATAAATAAGACATATATGGACGCTCAGCCTTTGTCAAACAATACTAACCAATCGAGGTGACTTTTTAGTCGCCTCGTGCCTTTCTTATATTATTTACCTGCTTAATTTTTAACTTTGAATGTAAGCGTCTAGTTAACGACACTTATTCTTGTTTAATGTTCCAAGGTAATAGTGATTCAAGGTTTTCTGGCTGCTCTGCAAGGTGCTGCAAACAAGTAGAAACATAATCATGCACCATCAGGTCGTTAGCCTTTGCAGTTTCAACAAGACTATAGAGTATCGCACTGGCATGTGCGCCATTGCGGGTATTTGAGCACAGCCAGTTTTTGCGACCTATCACGAACGGTTTTATTGCCCGCTCTGCGTGGTTGTTGTGTAAGCGTCGTATAAACCACACCTAGCCGCTGAGGCTACAGGCTCATAAAGTAAAGCACTGATCTCAATTTGGAGCATACCATGCCTAAACATAAAACCGCTGAGCAGTGGTAATGGCTATTATCTGGATTATCGGTGATTGCCCATAAGCCGCTTAATTATGGTTATAACGTATGATCATAACAGCGGTTTTTAGAACAAAAAATAATCTAAGCTATTAATTTTAAAACAGTTCCTTCGCTAGTAAAATAACACATATGCAAAATGAACTTGATGTATTACGTCAGCAGCTAGCGAAGCAAGCAGAAATGATTGCTCAGCTTCAGGCGCGTAATAACTACTTAGAAGAACAATTCAGACTGGCCCAGCAAAAACGCTTCGGGGCCAGCAGTGAGTCGCACCCGGCACAAGCTGACCTGTTCAATGAAGCCGAAACGCTTGTTGAAGAGGCATCAGAGCAAGATGTTGAAACCATCGAATATCAGCGTAAAAAGCCAACGCGCCAGCTACTACCTAAAGATCTCCCCCGCGAACGTGTTGTCTATGACATCGACCACAAACAGTGGTGGTGAGCTACACCAAATGGGTGAGGACGCCAGTGAAAAGCTCGAGTTTATTCCAGCTCAAGTTAAAGTGATTGAACATGTTAGGCTCAAATATAGCAGCCGAAAGAGTGAAAAAACACAAACACAAGTTGAGATAAAACAAGCCCCTGTACCAGCGAGCCCTATTCCCAAAGGGATTGCCACGGCCAGTTTGCTGAGCCAAATCATCACCAGTAAATATCAGTATGGCCTACCGCTATATCGACAAGAAAGCCTGTTCAAACAATATGGTATCGCGTTAGGTAGGCGACCATGGCGGACTGGATGTTACGCTGCGCCAGTTTATTTAAACCGCTCTACGACAGGCTGCAAACGATGTTGTTACAACAACCGGTGATACACGCCGATGAAACCACAGTTAAGGTGGTGAAAGAAGACAAACAGACCAGTTACATGTGTCTATATTGCAGCGGCACGGACTTGCCTGTGGCTGAGGAAAACATCCCTAATATTGTACTGTTCGACTATCAAAATAGCCGTGCGGGGCGTTGTCCTGTGGGCTTTTTACAAGGGTATGATGGTTATCTGCAAGTAGATGGTTACGCAGGCTACGAGCAAACCCAAGCTACCCTCGTTGGTTGCTGGGCACATGCAAGATGCAAATTCAAAGAAGCCGCAGACGCACAAGTTAAAGGTAAAACAGGTAAAGCCAACTGGGCGCTCAACCATATTCAAAAGCTATACCGAGTCGAAACAACAATAAAGACCGCGGGCGCCCAAAAAGGCAAGTCGCGAGAGAAAAACAAAGCGCACTCCTGCTCGCGCAATTTAAAACTTGGTTAGAAAAGTCTGCACAAATGGTTTTGCCCAAATCGAAGTTAGGGTTAGCAGTCCATTACACGTTGAGACAATGGCCAAAGCTCATCCGCTACCTCGAAGATGAACAGCTAAGCATAGACAACAACAGTGCTGAGCGCGTCATCAAACCGTTCGTCATCGGCCGTAAAAACTGGCTGTTTAGTTTCACCACAAGTGGTGCCCACAGCAGTGCAATCCTCTACAGTCTAATCGAAACTGCCAAAGCAAACGGCCTTATCCCATTCGATTATTTGATGCACTGCTTAAACGCACTTGCTCAGCCACACTGCGATATCGATAGTTTACTGCCCTGGAATGTTAGGCTATAGGTGTGGTTTAGGCGGCGCTTACGTTAAAATTATTAGAAAGGGGCATAAAAAAATCCGATATTAGTTTCCTAATATCGGATTCTGAACCCTTTTAAAGATCGGTCAAATGATCTGTTTATTTCTTAACTGATCAGCATTACGCTTAATGCGGGTTTTTTTAGTTCTACAGTGGCTAGTCTTGCAGTTTGTTTATTGAGCTTTATAGTTTGCTAAGACTCGGGTCATTTTGCACTACTATATTGCCACTTTTTACTACTAGCGCTATTTGTTGAGTATTTAAAATGTCGTCAACAGGGGATGCATTTAAGATAACAAAATTGGCATGCTCCCCTTCATTAAAGCCACTTTTGATACCTAAAAAGTCTGCCGAATGTGTGGTTGCTGATGCAATCGCTTGCAGCGGTGAAATACCTGCATCGGTCAGTAGTTTCATTTCTCTGTGCACAGAATATCCTTGAACGGTATTCCAATTTCCAGCATCGGTGCCTACCAAAACCTTAACGCCAGCATCACTCATTGCCTTAACAGCTCTAAGCATAACTTCATTCCTTTGTTTAAAAATCGTCTTACTGTCTTGGTATTTAGCAATTAAATCATTGGCGCGATAGGCAGAAATTAAAGTGTCTGGCACAAGTTCTGTAAGTAATGGAGAGTTTAGTACTGAAGGGTCAAATAAATAGTTCACGAAATCGCTATGAACGGATAACGTAGGTATTATTGCAACGTCAGCGTTTGCCATCAAATCAGCAATATCTTTCGGCATTTCGCCCCTTGGCACGTGAGTTACTGCCGAAACACCGACTTTGGCTGCATCTCTAATGTCTTGCCAAGTTTTTATATGTGCAATGCTTTTAATACCCAGCTTTTTAGACTCTTGAACTAATTGCGCAAACACTGCTTTAGAAATAGAAGGTTGATCATCGCTCGGTTGATAAACAATCTTAATTACATCGGGTTTTTGCTTTGCAAGTTCCGCCATTTGCTTCTGCGCTTGCTCAACAGTACTGACGGTTCTTGTTGTAATGCCATATTCTGAGCAATGTCCTTTAGGCGCCGTAAAGCAAGTTAGACTGGCATAGATATCTGCACCAACAAACTCGCCGTTTCGTTGTCGATTTCTGACAGCAACAAGTGCGGTTTCATCTCCAAATAAGTCAACAAAGCCTGTGACGCCAGCTTTTAATACTCTTTGTGAAACACCTTGAGTTCCAGGAGCATCATTTTTAGCATTTGGTATAAAATTACCAAATGAATGGGTATGCATATCTATCAGCCCTGGGATCCCCCACTTACCTTGTAAGTCAATGACTTTGCCTGGAAAGCTATCTGACAAAGTATTCACAGTAGCGATGACAATGCCTTCTCTTATGATTATGGCTTTGTTTTCAAAGCCATGGCTTGGATTAAAAAACTGGCCGTTCACATAGGCGATATCTTGTTGAGCGTATTTATTTTGTGAGGTTTTTTGCTCAGCAGACACGCAGCCAAGTAGCAGGGTTGTATAAATGATAACTGCGACAGATTTTATATTTATTAGCGAAAACATGCAGAAAACTCCAAAATCCATTTATTTAAAAACAGGTGTGGTTGTAATTGTTTTGGACTCACACCACTATAATCAAGACTGAGTTGTAATTAGTTTGAAGTTCGACGCGTAATGCATTGGCTGTACGTCTAATTTTCAAACAGCATCATATAGATTTGCGCCGATTTACTCAATGGCTATTTTGAAATCAATGTGTGGAATATTTTAACATCTTCATGTGGTTACTTATGCGCAGATCATAAACCTTAGCTGTTATTGTGTGTTGAAACGTACATATAATGTTAAATACAGTTATACTAAATTTTTAAGCTGTGATGAATAATCATAGGTGGTTATTCTGGTGTATTTTGCGGTAAAATTGCACGCCAATCATTTACCATCTCATTAAAAAAGCCACATTGACGGTATGCTTGTTCAATAAACCCTTGGGCTCTTAACTTTTTGATTCCAGACTGTAGTGCTAAAAATGTTTGCTCTGCTAGCGGGTGTGAGCGTGATACTGCAAAGTGGCGGCTGTCTTGTAGTGGCACTTTTATTCCATTAATAGCTTCAATAGAGTAACCGTTACCACTGTACTGAAAGGGTATTTGGTTATTGAACGGCACTAACATGGCGTCAACCCAGCCTCGGCTGACCATTTTTGCCATTACAATCCAATCGGATTCATCTACTAGCGACTTTGGCTTTAATGCTTTAAGTGTGTGCCAGTCCGCATGCCAAGCGCTGCTTGACACAAAGGTTACTTTTGAAAGGCCGCTATCAATTTTATCTTTCATGGTCTTTAGGTTATTTTTTTTGGTGTACACGCCTGCAACGTATTCACCTTTGCGAATAATAGGGTCTGAAATATACAGTTTACTACTATATTTTTTGGCAGTTTGTAACCAAATTGTATCAAAACCAACTAACAACATGCCATTAATGAGTAGCTTAATATTTCTTGCATCATAGTTACCAAGGTGAAAGTTAAATTTTAAGTCAATACCACCTAACTTGAGTGCTTTTTGGATCAGTACAAACTCAACAACATCTCTTTGACATAATGGGTGATTAAAGTCTTTAATATCATGTACTGACTGATCCCCAAGTATAACCTGCGCGTAATGGTATATGTCTTTCTCTATTGTTATTGACACCACTTGGGCACACACTAACTTGCTCCATACAATAAATATCAAAATACAAACGCAGTGCATAAATAAACCGTAAAATAAATATGTACTATTAAGTGTAGTTTAAGCACAGATTATGAAAGTTATTTAATCGGTTAATGAGCGAATCTTGTGTTGCTTTGGTAAATGAAGAGAGCTTGCCCCCAATTTTAGGACATGACTTTAAGTGATTGATCTGTTTTTTTTATAGTTACTATAAAAACAGATCAATCACTTAGGTATTCAGGATTGTTTACTCAGCTAATTAAGTATTTATAGTATTAATTGGGTGTGGTTTGCTTAAAGTTCATACATTCACTTGTTACGCAAAATTTAAGCCCTTTTTGAGTCGCATAGGCTAAAATAGCTTCTAAGTTTTCTGCTGTGATATACCAAACATCACCTTGAACACCTATGGCGTGTGAGGCGAGATATAATGTTTCACCGCCTTTTAAACTATCAATAGCTTGTTTAACACTTTCAAAGTTAAATATATGTGAATCTACAGAAAATCCGTAGATGACATTAGCGTCACTTCGTTCGGGTGTATACACTAAGTTTTCCCATGCAGCGAACTTTCTAACATGCTTGAAGTGCTTTTGCAGGGCAATATCAGTCGCCAGTGAATGAGCACCATAAGGATATGCGAATGAAGTTACTTCAAAGCCATCTTCTTTCATCGCTCTTAGCTGAGATAGAACATCATCTTCTAACCACTTTTCTAACCCGTGCTTCTGTGAATACAGCTCGGCATTAACATGCTGTGTACCATGATGGCCAATTTCGTGTCCATGTTTGACAAGCTCTTTCATCATCTCTTTACTTAAATCGTGATAGAAGCTAGCGTAGAATGTGAATTTGGCATTATATTTTTCAAATAACCAGAGGTGCTTATGAAGAGTCGGCAGTGCCCCACCATCATCAAACGAAATGTTTATTTGCTTTGACCAAACGTTTGCCTGACTGTAATGAAATTCGTCAACAAGCTGCTGTAAATCAGAAAACAATAGCTTGCTTTGAGCGGAGTTTAATAATAGCTCTTCAAAAGCCCATTGGTTAATTGCTTGATCATCTCCATTTAGACCTGATATTCCAATGCTATTAAGAAACTCTATACTCAATTGTGATTTGTCATCAAGTTTAAATAATTTATCTAGTTCGCAAAACCTTTGTTGCAACTTTCTGATTGTTAATGAGTCTTTCGTTGCTGTGAGGTAACTATGCATTGCAATAAGGTTGTCTTCGCGAATACAATTTAAGTCAGCGTTTGTAAAGTCATCGAGTGTCAGTTTATTCGCGTTGCGCTTGCCTTGATATGACAGTATTGTTTCTAAGGCACCGCTAGTTGTCTGTTTGTATTCTAGACCTTTAAAGTTTTGACATTTAGATGTTGTACAGAATTTTATGCCTTGTGATTTTGCGTATGAAAGTATCTTTTCAAGGTTTTCAGGCGTGATGTACCAAACATCTCCTTGAACACCAATAGCATGTGATGCTAGATACAACGTTTCACCGCCTTTTAAGTTATTTATCGCTTTTTTTACTCGCTCAAAGTCAAGAACATGTGAGTCTATAGAGAACCCGTAGGTGACAATTGTATCGCTCCGTTCAGGTACATACTCTAAGTTTTCCCATGCTGCAAACTTACGGACGTGAGAAAACTCATTCTTTAAAGCGTTGTCTGTCGCCGGCGTGTTAGCGCCATAAGGGTATGCAAAAGAGGTGACATTAAAACCGTCAATTTTCATAGTCCCTAATTGAGATAGTACATCATCTTTTAACCAGGCCTGTATGCCATGTTCCGCAGAGTATAATTCTGCATTTACGTGTCGCGTTCCGTGGTGTCCGATTTCGTGACCTTGTTTGACCAGCTCTATCATTTGCTGCTTATCTAAGTCAGAATAGAAGCTTGCATAAAATGTGAACTTGGCATTGTATTTATCAAATAACCATAAATGATTGTACAATGTAGGCAGTGCACCACCGTCATCGAAAGATAGGTTTATCTGTTTAGGCCATACATACGCCTGATTATGATGGAAGTTATCAACAGATTTTTGTAGTGGAGCAAAATTAAAATGATGTTCAGGTGCAGCCATCTTCACTTCATCAAAAGCCCATTCATTTAGTTTACCATCGGCATCAAATAAACGACGAATACCTACTTGTTTTAGTATTTGGGCGGTTAACTGCTCTTTGTTTTTAAGTTGGTACAGTGATACTACGTCGCATAGTCTTTTTTTTAATTCTGCTTCTTTTAAATGATCTTCTGTGGCACTCAGGTAGCTATGAACTGCAGGCAAGTTTTCTTCAGTAATACATTCAAATTTAGCGTTTTTAAACTGTGACAAGCTAATCTTGTTAGATGCGTCTAGGTTACCTTGACTCAATACTATTTCAGCTAAAGCAGTGCTTTTGAGATTAACACTTGTTTGTACCGTACTATTTTCCCTGATTGATGTTTGTTCTTCGACTTGTTTACTTTCACTGCCACAACCAGTTAGCAGCATACTCATGATTGCACAATAAACATTTAGCTTCATGAAATTTCCCTTATATGAATTAAAACGGTAAAGGGTACAAGGTTTAAAGTTTGGAGTAAATACAGGTACAAAAATGCAACATAATTAAAATAGAAATTTATCATTTTAAATTGAACTATTTGCTTTTATTCGAGTGCGAGGCAATGGTCAAGCTATGGCAAAATGACTTAAAGTTACTAATTAAGCCAACATGACAATGTTCTAAGCAGCTTAGTTGGCTGCGCTTTACCAACTCTTAATTGATATCGTCACTGTGTTGAAATATATGACTATTAAATTGGTAAACTAAAGAACACAAATTACTAACCAACTAACGAACAAACAAGCTTTATCGTATTGCGCGCTATGGTTTGTGATTAACAGAAAACTTTTAAACAATATGTGGATAGGTTATTTAGGTTTGGGTCATGATGAGAGTTTTTAATGTGACATTTAGCAATTTGTCTAATATGGTAGTACAGTGCGATGGTGATTTAGTCGTATGTACATCGTTTACTAAATTCAAGGAGTAAGGAATTATGAAATTTGAACAACTACTTAACCACTTTGATAGTGGCATTTGTGTTGAACAGCTACAAAAAGAGTCTCTTCTCGACTTAGCACTATTATTTGTTGCTATTGATGGCTCAGTGTCTGACTCGGAATTAAATGTGGTCAGAGAGTGGGCGGCGACGCTTAAATGGAACTCGGCGGTCAGTATGGATAATTATATTACCGATATGACTGGTAAATGTGTTCATGCGGTTAAAACAGCAGATGTTGAAGCGTTCATTCAACATCGGGTGAAGTATATTATTGATCGGCCAATGCGAGAATTAGCATTAAAAATTGTACAAGAAGTTATCGACGCAGATGGAAAATTAGATGCAAGTGAAAAGTCAGCAATGGAGTTTTTGGAAGAGCAAGTGTAGGTTATAACTTGTTGTTCCTTTTCATTACGACTTGTTAAGTATTTTTATTACAATGGGTTAGATAACTACTCTGTCGAATTTTAGTCGAGTTATTACGACGGTTTTTGTGTGCTCAAAATCTCATCATGTGTTAATTGTTTTCCTTCAAATCTAACTGCCTCCAGTTATAACTCATATCAACTCAACAACAAATATTGAGCGACACTCTATCAACCTCTAGAATTTCAATTTATAAGTTATATGACTATGCATTGTGCAAACAACTTGGTTTCACAACGAACAAGATTTACTGGAAATGAAGTTGATTAACTCGGTCCATTCAGACGTCTAAACATCTAGAGGTTGATATTTTTAGAATTCCATTCATAATGTCAGCTAAATTAAGGATGGGGAGTGAAGTATGCCAATTACAGTAAAAGACGAATTGCCAGCAATTGTGCACTTGCGTCAAGAAAATGTGTTCGTGATGCCAAAAAGCCGCGCAAAAACCCAAGAGATCCGCCCAATGCGTTTGGCTATTTTAAATTTAATGCCAAACAAGGTGGAAACTGAGGTGCAGTTTATTCGTTTATTGGCAAACTCTCCGCTACAAGTGAATGTTGATTTGTTGCGCTTAGATACGCATAGAAGTTCTGATAACTCCGGACAACATTTAGATATGTTTTATCGTTACTTCTCAGATGTAAAAGAGCAAAATTACGATGCGCTTATAATTACCGGTGCTCCACTTGCGCACCTTGAGTACGATGAAGTAATTTACTGGCAAGAGCTAAAAGAGTTTTTTGATTGGGCAGAGCACCATGTCACCTCAACTTTATTTTCATGTTGGGCTGCACATGCGGGGCTTTATCATCATCATGGACTTAAACGAACGCTGATGAAAAATAAGTTATGTGGCGTTTTTAAACATCAGTGTCATTTCGAGCATGGCGCCTTGACTCGGGGTTTTGATGACGAATTTTTGGTTCCCCATTCGCGCTATGGGCATATCGACCCTACGCAAATTGCGGAAAATAAAAATCTAGTAACACTGGCTGGATCGCAAACGGTGGGGGCTTACTTAGTTAAAAATGTTTCAGGTAGCCAAGTGTATTTAACTGGGCACCCAGAATATGATGCTGATACACTACTAAAAGAGTACCAGCGTGATGTTGCTAAAAATGCGGATGCACCTAAACCTAAACATTATTTTCCAAATGATGATACCTCGCAAAAACCAGCTAAAACGTGGCAAAGCCACGCCTTTTTGTTATTCTCCAATTGGTTAAACTATTATGTTTACCAGACAACGCCCTATGATATTAACCTCGTTAGCCACGATGTAAGGACTAACAATTATGCCGAATAAACGTACAGCCTTAACTGAGGCGTTAAAACAACGTATTTTAATTCTTGATGGTGCAATGGGTACCATGATCCAAGAATATAAACTTGAAGAGCAAGACTACCGAGGTAAACGGTTCAAAGATTGGCATGTACTTATCAAAGGGAATAATGATTTACTCAGTTTGACTAAACCAGAAGTGATTGAAAAAATTCACCGAGATTTCTTACAAGCCGGTGCTGATATCATTGAAACCAATACATTTAATGCAACTACAATTTCAATGGAAGATTATGATATGGCCAGTGTCAGTAAGGAAATTAACCTTGCTTCTGCTACACTAGCTAGAGCGCTTTGTGACGAATTTACGGCGCAAAACCCAGCCAAGCCGCGTTTCGTAGCGGGTGTGTTAGGACCTACTTCTAAAACGTGCTCTATTTCTCCAGATGTGAATGACCCAGGTTATCGTAATGTAACATTCGACCAACTTGTTAAAGCTTATGTAGAATCTACTTTGGCATTGATGGAAGGGGGCGTTGATCTTATTTTAATCGAAACGATATTTGATACGCTAAATGCAAAAGCAGCTTCATTTGCGGTGGAAGAAGCGTTCGAGCAAGCTGGTAGAACATTACCTGTGATGATATCAGGCACGATTACAGATGCTTCAGGGCGTACATTGTCAGGTCAAACAACCGAAGCTTTCTATAATTCTATTCGACACATTAAACCGCTTTCAATTGGCTTGAACTGTGCGCTTGGACCTGACTTGTTGCGCCAGTACGTGGTTGAGTTATCACGGGTGTGTGAAACTTTTACTTCCGTTCACCCAAATGCGGGTTTGCCAAATGAATTTGGTGAGTATGATTTAGAAGCACCTGAAATGGCAAAAGAAATCATTGATTGGGGCAAAGAAGGGTTGATTAACATTGTTGGGGGGTGCTGTGGCACAACGCCCGCTCACATTAAAGCATTTGCAGATGGCTTGGCACAAATTGCTCCTCGACAATTACCTGAGCTTGAAGTGCGTATGCGCTTAGCTGGGCTTGAAGCTTGTAACTTGAATTAGGAAGTAATTATGACGCAACAATCTATAGCCATATTTACCAACGTTGGTGAGCGGACTAATGTGACCGGCTCTGCGCGTTTTAAGCGCCTAATTTTAGAAGAAGAATACGAAAAAGCCTTAGATGTCGCACGCGATCAGGTAGAAAATGGTGCACAGATAATTGACATCAACATGGATGAAGCCATGTTAGATTCAAAAGCCGCGATGGTGAAGTTTTTGAATTTGATTGCCTCTGAGCCTGATATTTCTCGAGTACCTATCATGGTTGACTCATCCAAATGGGAAGTAATTGAGGCTGGTCTGAAATGTATCCAAGGTAAAGCCATTGTTAACTCTATCTCTCTTAAAGAAGGTGAAGAACCCTTTATTCATCAGGCTAAGATCATCAAGCGCTTTGGTGCCGCTGCAGTGGTTATGGCATTTGATGAAGTAGGGCAAGCAGAAACTGCAAAAAGAAAGTTTGAAATTTGCCAACGTTCATATCGTATTTTGGTCGAGCAGTTAGGCTTTGCGCCTGAAGACATTATTTTTGACCCTAATATTTTTGCTGTAGCTACCGGTATTGAAGAGCATGACAACTATGCTGTTGAATTCATTGAAGGAACACGCCGTATAAAGTCAGAACTACCGCATTGCAAGGTATCGGGTGGGGTCTCTAACGTATCATTCTCATTTCGGGGTAACAACCCTGTTCGAGAGGCCATCCATTCAGTCTTTTTATATCATGCTATTCAAGCGGGCATGGATATGGGAATTGTGAATGCAGGTCAGTTGGCTGTGTATGACGATATACCACAAGAGCTTAGACAAGCAGTAGAAGACGTTATTCTAAATAAGGATAGTGAAGCGGGTGAGCGTTTGGTTGAACTTGCCCCGAAGTACTCAGGTATGGCACAGGCAGCGAAAGTTGAAGACTTAGAGTGGCGCGCTTGGCCTGTGGCAAAACGGTTAGAGCATGCGTTAGTTAAAGGCATTACCGAATATATTGATGATGATACGGAAGAATGTCGAGCTGGTATGAATAAGCCTATAGAGGTCATTGAAGGGCCGCTGATGGATGGCATGAACGTGGTTGGAGACTTATTTGGTGCCGGTAAAATGTTTTTGCCTCAAGTGGTTAAATCGGCGCGAGTTATGAAGCGTGCGGTGGCTTATCTTGACCCTTATATCGAAGAAGAAAAACAAGAAGGTGATACCAACGGTAAAATCGTGATGGCGACAGTAAAAGGCGACGTTCACGATATTGGTAAGAATATTGTTGGTGTGGTACTGCAATGTAATAATTATGAAGTGATTGATCTTGGTGTGATGGTGCCTGCAGAAAAAATTCTACAAACCGCCATTGACGAAAAGGCAGATATAATCGGTTTATCTGGTTTGATCACGCCTTCTTTAGATGAAATGGTGCATGTGGGCAAAGAAATGAAGCGTAGAGGGTTTGAGCTTCCGCTATTGATAGGTGGTGCAACAACGTCTAAAGCGCATACAGCGGTTAAAATAGAGCCACAGTATGATAAAGGTGTGGTGTATGTAAATAATGCTAGCCGCGCAGTCGGTGTTGTGTCTAATTTGCTTAGCAAAACGCAAAAGAGTGATTTTTTAGCCAAAACAACTGTGGAATATGAAAAAGTACGTGAGCAACAAGCACGTAAAAAACCACGTTCAAAGCCAGTTACTTTACAACGTGCACGGGATAATGCGATAAAACTTGATTGGGATAACTATACCCCTCCGGTGCCAAAGAAATTGGGCGTAACTGAATTCACCAATGTAAGTATTAGCACACTTCGAAACTATATCGACTGGACCCCGTTTTTTATGACTTGGTCGTTGGCAGGTAAGTACCCGCGTATTCTTAATGATGAAGTGGTTGGTGAACAGGCGCAAAGTTTGTTTGCAGATGCCAATGCGATGCTAGATGAATTTGAAAAAACGGGTGTATTGCAGCCGTTAGGTGTGATTGGGTTATTCCCGGCTAATCGTGTTGGTGACGATATTGAGATTTATACCGATGAAACACGCTCTGAAATTTTGTCATTGTCGTGTCACTTGCGCCAGCAAACTGAAAAAACAGATTTTCCAAATTATTGCTTAGCAGATTATGTTGCCCCTAAAGGTGTTGCCGATTATTTTGGTGCTTTTGCCGTAACTGGTGGTTTAGAGGAAGATGATTTAGCAGATGCGTTTGATGCTCAACAAGATGACTACAATAAAATTATGGTTAAGGCCATTGCTGATAGACTTGCCGAAGCGTTTGCAGAATATTTGCATGAACAAGTGCGAAAGCAATACTGGGGTTATGCACCAGATGAGCACCTGAGCAATGAGGCGCTTATTCGTGAAAACTATCAAGGTATTCGCCCAGCTCCAGGCTACCCTGCATGCCCAGAGCATACCGAGAAAAAGAAAATTTGGCAGCTGCTAAACACTGAGCAACGAATAGGTATGCAGCTTACAAGTTCTTATGCGATGTGGCCGGGTGCGGCAGTGTCTGGATGGTATTTTTCGCATCCAGAAGCAAAATATTATGCGGTAGCCAGTATTCAAAAGGATCAGGTAGAAGACTATGCAAGACGCACCGACATGACGTTAGTTGAGGCCGAGCGTTGGTTATCACCGAATCTTGGTTATGAGCCTAGTTAACTTTTATCACTTTAACAAAAAGCGCTTTAAAATGAAGCGCTTTTTATTGTTTATAAGGTAAGGTTATGCACTACGAGTAACAATTGCAGGCGATATTTTACTTGCTTGAATAACGGGCTGCATAGTCGCTAATTGGCTGATAAACCACATGCATAGCGCACCAATAAATAAATAGCTTGCTGGTACTGGACTAATTGAAAGTGTGTTTATCAGATAAACATTAATAATGATACTAAAGCTAATGCCAATTAGTACGCCCACGCTACAGATAATAAAGCTCTCTAACATAAAGAACCTTAAAACTTGAGTTTTACTCGCACCCAGAGCACGACGCGTACCAATTTGTTTGCGCCGAGTAATAATTGAAAAGCGAACTTGAGCAAAGATCCCCAGTGACGCGGCAATGCTAATGATCACTATCATAACGACTAATATTACTACCACTGCAGCGTCATTTTGATGCGCAGTCTGCCTTAGTTGTTCGAATGAAATCATTTGGTCAATCCAGCGTTCAGGTGTTTTCATTAGTAATTCAGTTACATCTTTCATTGCTTGTTCACGCATCCCTGGCTGCGCTCTTACAATAATTTTAGGCTCTGTAGAGAGCAAATTTGCATTAGTGATAATGCCATACCAGTGGTTTTCCCACCAGCTCCAGCCACTACTAGGAAACTGATATGCAACCCCACGTACTGTATAGGCAGTGCCTGATGCAAAAATCATTTCACCAACTACTTGTCGCCAATCATCCGGAAATAGTTTTTTTGCCAGCGCTTGGGAAATCACCAGCTGATTCTGACCAGCTCGGCTTTCGCTGGCGTCAGTATAATAAAAGACGTCACTCTCTTTGAACCACTCACCTGCAAGCATCTCGATTTTCCAAGTGTCTTTCATATTATAGCTACCCCAGTAACTTGCAGCTCGGATCACTACTTCGTCAGGGTTAGTAGGCAAACTGATGTTTTCTGTTCCACCGCGTTGTGAATAGGGAATACTTGATGTTGATGATGCGTTATGAACACTTGGCAAAGCTCTTATGGCTAATAGGTCTTGTTTTAGTAGTGAGACAAGCTCATCAGGTTCACCTTGCAGGTTCATGTTGAAACTGAATGTGTCTTTTTCAGATATACCGCTATCAGCTAAAATGCGTGCTTGTTTTTGTTGTAGTATGAATGCGGTATTAATAATAATGGTTAGCGTCACTGAAATTTGCAATATCAGTAATATCGCTGAGCCTTTTTTTTGCTTTAGAGATTTTAATATGGGTAATAAGTCTTTCACTACTGGCTCCTACAAACTTTTTAATTGGCTAGAAGGCTGTATTTTTATCGCTTTATAAATTGGCCATAATCCAAATAAGCAGGTTGAACAGACAGCTAAAATAAGGGTGGAAATAACGAGTAGGGCATCCATCTGCATAAAACTGATATTGAGGAAGTGAAAGATATTTCTGGCTGTGAGTAAGCCGACCTGAGCAAGTAATAGACCAAATATGCCCCCTACCAAACCGATTAACACGGTTTCGCAACCAAATTGTATGGCAATCTGTTGCTTACTGGCACCTATTGCTCGTCGTAAGCCAATTTCGTTTCGTTTATTATGAAATTTATTTACCAGTAGGCTCATACAATTTAATAAGCAAACAGCTAAAAACGCAAATGCTAGCCAAACAGCCATTTTTGAGTGCTCTGGCACCACCCCAGCATACACAAAATACTCAGAAATATTACGCACATAACTATTTATTGGTCTAGGAAAACGGCCCATTTGCTTTTGCTGCTCATCATAATCTCTAAGCAGTGCATTATAAGCATCTCTTTGATTACTATCATTTAGCTCAACCCACAAAAACAGCCATAAACAGTCTGATTTTAAAATAGTATGAAAGGTGATATTTTCAGGCAGCCTTGGGCAATAGATTGGAAAGTAAGGACCTAAATAAAGCTGTGAGCTTATTTGAGTTTGAAACGGTACGTATAGATCATGAGGTTTATTATAAGCATAGCTTGCATAGTCAAAATATTTAGGGATCGGGTGCCAAGTATCTAACACGCCTGACACTGTAAATGTATGTTCGCCTATCATCAGCGGTTTACCTACGGAGTTTTGTCCTTTGAAAACTAAGTCATTAAAGGGCTTACTTATTACAACATCAAGTCCGCCTTTTTCATCAGATTGTGTTGTCCAAGGCGCACCATATAAAAAAGGAGAGTCAAACATTGTGAAGAACGATTTATTAACAGTGTACATATAACGCATTTGGGCTTCAGCTTTTGCTTGTTGTGGGGTTCTTATTAACGCTTTATGTTGTGCAACAGGAGTGTGTGTTTTTACTATGTTACTCTTTTTATGGGCTGCAGATAAATTAGTGTAATCCATGTAGGTGAGCAAGTCTGAAGCCTGCTCTTTGCCATTTTTTTCTTTGTAGGGGCGACTTGCATTCCATGCATTTAAGTAAACTTTAAATACGGTATCGGCTTTGGCTTCGAGGGGGTGTTTGGACATCATATAGGTAATAGTATAAGCGACCATAGATGTTGCAATACCAATAGCAATGATTAGCACCATTAATAGGCTAAGCAAGGGTGTGGCACGGATACTCAACCAAGCAAGCTTAAAATAATAGGGGATCATTAGTTCTCCTTGTAGAGACAAACATTGAGTTTGAATAAAAGCAAAGCATCACGAAAGGCTATTTGCATTTTCCATTAATTGCTAGGATACAGTAAGTTACCTATGTTTGTCTTTATTTTTTACATATTAATAACTTTATATATACTATTGTGCGTATTTTGATTTGTGAGTATTTTAGTTACTATTTTTTTGATACAAAAAGCATGCTGAAAGCGCTTAAGAATAAAGGTAAAATGGCGCTTAAGCGTTTGCTACTAGCGTGCTAAAATTGTAAAAAAAATCGTGAAGAGTTGTATTGTGTTACCCATCCAGTCTGTTTACCCGCAATTGGTCTCTAAGTTTAAAAGTCACAACACCGTTTTGTTGCAAGCGCCGCCTGGCGCAGGTAAGTCATCATGGCTGCCATTACAATTAGTACGAGATAATCATTTTCAACGAATTATCATGTTAGAACCTCGGCGTTTGGCTGCGCGCAATATTGCGTATTTTTTATCAATTCAACAGCAAGAGCCTTTAGGGCAAACGATTGGTTTACGCATGCGCAATGAAGTAGTGGTTTCAAGTGCGACACGTCTAGAAATTGTCACTGAGGGGGTGTTAACACGAATGCTCCAAGCAGACCCAGAACTCAGTGGTGTTGATTTAGTTATTTTTGATGAGTTTCATGAGCGCTCTTTAGCGGCAGATACGGCATTGGCATTTGCGTTAGAAACACAGTCAGCCTTTCGTGATGATTTAAATATTTTGGTTATGTCGGCTACATTAGACAGTGAGCGTTATCAGTCATTTTTACATTGCCCCCTTGTATCTTCACAGGGGCGTAGTTATCCCGTAAGTGAAATCTACCAGCCATTACATGACGAAGGTAAATGGCTAGAAGCTATGCCATCATTGGTGTTAAATGCACTAGAGCAGCAAGATGGTAGCGCACTTGTGTTTTTACCAGGCCAACGAGAGATTAATTACTTGCTAGGGCAGTTAAGTGAAAAAGTAGCGAATGATGTAGATGTTGTTACTTTGTTTGGTGAACAAGATAAAGCGACACAACAAACAGCGATAGCGCCCGCGCAAAAAGGCAGGCGTAAGGTTGTATTAACCACCAATGTGGCAGAAACTTCATTAACGATTGAAGGTATTAGAGTAGTTGTCGATTGTGGCAAACGCAGAGCAGCACGATTTAATTTAAAAACAGGCGTTACTGAACTGATCACGCTTTCCATATCACGTTCCTCAGCAGTACAAAGGGCTGGCCGAGCTGGCAGAATTGAGCCAGGTGTTGTTTTTCGACTCGGATCTCATGCGCAGTTTGAACGCCGAGATAAATATGATATAGCGGAAATTTTGTGTTCTGATATAGCGCCTTTAGTGCTTGAAGCTAAAATTTGGGGCACGGATATTACCCAGCTGCCTTTACTTGATAAGCCAACTCCCATAGCGATTAAACAAGCACATGGCTTGCTGCAAATGCTAGAAATTCTAGATGAAGACAACAGGCTAACAGCATTGGGCCAAAAAATTCATCAATTTGGTACAGATCCTCGACTTGCGCATATGTTAATAAAAACTCAAGAGTTAGAAGACCAGCTTCCCGGCATTAGTGTGCTAGGGTGTTATTTTATTGCTTTGTTAGAGAGCCGAGTTAAGGGACCCACTGAACTGAGGCTTGCTTTGCAAGCTCAGTTTGAAAAACCGCAAAAACAATTTTCTGAGCATTTAGCTATTTGGTTAAAGCGATTTAAATTAAATAAACCGACAGAGCTGGCATGTGAATTTTTAAGCATAGTTGTTGCGCTTGCTTTTCCTGATAGATTAGCCAAACGTCGCGGGCAAGGTTTTTTGCTTGCTAATGGAGCCGGTGTAAACAATCACGAAAGCCTTTGGTTAGATAGCGACTATATTGCGGTTGCAACTTTGGGCGGTGTAAAAGGGCAGCGTATTTTTAGTGCTACAGAGCTTAATATGGTGTTAGTTCAAGATATGCTGCCACACTTGTTTAGCCAACAAAGTGTGTGTGAATTTGATGAAAAAAAAGAGCGATTTTTACATGAAGAGCGTACTCTGGTAGGTGCGTTAATAATACATTCACAGCCAAGTAGTAAAGCGCTAAATGTGCAAACCCGTACACAAGCTTGGTTAAATTTATTACAAAAGCATGGCTTAGAGTTTTTTGAGCAATACCCGCAAACTAAACAGTTATTGATTAGAATGACACTTGCTCAGCAGTTTTATCCACAAGAGTTTAAGCAAATTGATGAGGTGTCGTTACTTGCTAATTTAGCGAAATGGCTGGCACCTTTTTTAGATAATGTTAAGCAATTTACTGAATTAAAAAAATTTGATTTGGCCAATTCATTGCAAACCTTGTTAGATTGGCACTTACAACAGCGTTTGGAGCATATTTTACCAAAGCGCATTGACGTGCCCAGCGGTTCTAGCATAAAAATTGAATATCAATTAGAGGGCCCAGCAAAGCTTTCGGTGCGAATGCAAGAAGTGTACGGTCTGACTGAAACGCCAAAATTGTGTAATGGCCAATTACCATTATTAATGGAGTTATTGTCGCCCGCGCGGCGACCTTTGCAGTTAACACAAGACTTAGCCCATTTTTGGCAAACAAGCTACAAAGAGGTTCAAAAAGAAATGAAAGGGCGCTACCCCAAACATTTTTGGCCAGATGACCCCGCCAATGCGCAAGCGACTAATAAAGTAAAAAGTAAAATGTAATAAAGCTAGTGAATTAACAAAAATCCAGGGCTTTGAGGGAGTGTTATGAATTGCGGTTAGTTACAACTTGCGTTTGTGTTAACACATTTTCACTAATGCTAACTCGGGTTGTCATAAAACCAAGCTTGTGAATACAACGATTCATGCAGGCAATAATTTTCAGATATTTACTTATTTGAAAATACCTCTCAAGTAAAAGTAATGGTTCTGGTGATTAGCTCACAATTATGAGCATACTCATGAAAACTTTGGTGATCTGCCGCCAGCCGTTTACCAAGCTAAATTGGAAAACTCTAGTTTAGTGGTGTGTCACTAATTGGGTGTAACCCTTTGTTTTCTAAGTTTTGTTAATATTTAATTGTTGCCGTCAGCAAAAAGTCATCTAAAAGTCATAAGCGCGTCTGGTATTTTAAAGCAGCTTTATTTAAGTTCGATGCTTACTCAATTACATTTAAACATTATATCAATTAAAGCAACTTCAATAGGGAAGTTGAATAACGCTTTGATTTAAAGGGAAGTAGATTATGAATCGAATTTTTATGTCAAGTATATTACTGTTTTTTACTATAACGATTAGTGGCAATAGTTATAGTAAAGGTGAATCTCCAATCGTAGAAAGCGATTATTTTGGCGAAAAGCCACCGGCCTTAATTCCTAAACTTTTTGACCCTAAAATAGTATCTCCAGAAGGAAGGTTTGATGCTGGTTGGTTTTCACCAGATATGAAGGAGTTTTATTTCACTCGAAGAGGAGGGACACATAAAAAACGCACATTTTTTGTTATTCGTTATGAACAAAATCTCTGGGGGCAGGAGTTTGAGACTGATATAAAGTGGCCACAATTCTCTGCTGATGGCAATATAATTTACGTTGGAAAGGAATATAGAGAACGAACCGACAATGGTTGGTCAGACCTGAAAAGCCCTGGGGATTTCTTAAAGCAAACCGCGCATGGTTTATCAGTTTCATCTAAAGGTACTTATTATTTTCCTCTGTTTGAAAAAGATTTTAATACGGGACACGGTAAACTTAGTTATTCTCGACTGGTTGATGGCCAATATGAATCCCCAGTGACATTGAGCAATGAGATGAATAAAGGTAAGTGGATTGCTCATCCATTTATCGCGTTAGATGAATCCTATTTAATATGGGATGTAGTGCGAGAGGATGGCTACGGACAATCGGATCTCTACATTAGTTTTAAACAGGATGACGGCTCTTGGTCATCACCAACAAATATGGGTCCGCAAATAAACACAGATTTACAGGAAAGTGCTCCACAGGTGACATATGATGGGAAATATCTCTTTTTTAGTAGAGGAGACTGGGAAGTCAAAGAAGATGGAAGCCGTAATTACATAGGCAAAAAATACTGGGTGGATGCCCAGATTATTGAGAACCTCAGAACTAAACAATAAACCATACTCAATTGACTAAGCATTATATTAAAGGTGGCAGCCCACCTTTAATTACGGCGAGTAAGTAAAATGAATATAATTGGGTAGCGGGCGGTTTATAACCTTCAGTCAATGTAAAAAGGAGAGTGTAATAAAATGAGTGAATTACCTAGAGATTAGTGCTTTGAGGGGGCGCTATGAATCGCGCTCTATAAGTGCAACGGGAATTTGATGTAAACCTTCACAGGTGATCCCCTGAATTATGTTACAGACCGTCTTTGCAATCTCATCAGTATTAATTTGTACAGTACTTAAAGGGACACCCATATTTTTGGATTCATCTAGGTCATCAAAACCTATTACACCAATATTCTCGCCTGGTTTAAGGCCCTGCTCAAGTAAGTGTTCGACAGACCCATACGCAACCATGTCATTAAAACAAACGATAGACTCTACTTGAGGTACCTGAGCTAAGCATTCAGACATAGCCATACGCCCTCCATACCTGCTTGCTACGCTGTTAAACACCCAAGAATGTAGATTGCTTTGCGTATTTATTGCACTATTGAAACCGTTTAATCGTTGTTGGTAATCAGATACGGTGGCATCTCCTCCAATAAATGCAATGTGTTTGTGCCCGCGTGCAATTAAGGCTTTTGTTGCTTGAAATGTACCTAGCTCATTGTTGGGTAGTACGCAAGATACATCGCAGTTGTTAACTTGGCGTATAACCGTTATAACTTGAGTGCTAGGAGTTCTTAATTGATTTAGCCAGCTTGCTTGTGTGTTGACGGTAGGGCAGATAACAAATGCTTTTACACGATACTCTTGGAGTTTAGCAACTACCTGCGTTTGTGTTAATGCGTTTTCATTGGTGCTAACTAAAGTGGTCATAAAACCAAGCTTGCGAATATGTGCTTCGATAGAAACAGCTAATTTAGCAAAAAATGGGTGGGTTAGGTCGTTAATAACAATAGCCACCAAATCAGAGGACTTGCTTCGCATTGCCGCAGCTTCACGATTATATACATATCCTGTTTGCTTTATGGCGCTTAGCACTTTTTCTTTGGTGTTTTTGCTTACTTTTTCACTATGACGCAATACCAGCGATACAGTGGATTTAGAGACGCCTGCAATACGTGCCACGTCATGTACAGTGACTGACTGTGTGTTACTTTTATTCAAGGTAATATTTTCTATAAATGTGAGTGAACAGACCTTGGGCCCATAATGACATAGCAGCGGTACTTGTTTAGCATTGTAACAATGCTAAACAAGTATAGTCAAAATACCTTTATGCGATGTTACCGATTTTGATTGACGGACAATAAAGTATAAACGTGTTGTGATGTTTTGAAGCTATTGATTGTCAATCTTTAAAAAGTAGTTAGTGACTAAAATCTAGTAAGTTATATTTCGTTCTGAGTTAAGCAATAAGCGCTTTAAATGTCGAACGCTGTCATTTTTCTTTAACATGATAAAAATTCAATATAATAAATAACTTAAAAAACAAGTGACTGCAAAAATTACTAAAATAGCTTGCTTGGAGCTCTTGAGTTTTGTTGCAAAATTAAACACATTGTTTATTAGATGAGTACAGCGTCAGCGGTTGCTTGTCTTTATACTTATAAAATAAATTTATAACGAAATAATAGGAAACAACATGAAACTTAAAAAAGTACAACTTAAAGCATTGAACAAAAACAAAACACTAGATAATAGCCAAACTAAAGAAGTGGCGGGTGGCACGGGTGCTTATAGTAAAGCTTATGGAGCGTGTTATACATCTCCAGCACATTGCCCAACGGCGATCATTTGTTAATAATGTTAGCGGCTCAGTGTTTACTGAGCCACACAGCAAACACTGAGCGAACAAAGTTAGGTATATTAAATTAAAAGTAATGAGAACCTGAGTAATTAGGGTATACATTCACTGATGATGTTGTATGAATTAATCATCATTGTTGTATCTTCAGCTGATCGATTCATTATACTTTGAACGATTACGAATCTTCGTTTAACTCCAGCAAGCCGACTAACCAACTTGGTGTTTTTCAAGGTAGTTGTCACCTTACCTGCGTTAATATAACAGTGTTGAACACAATTAAAAACACCACTGCAATTAATTGATTAGTTTCAGAATATCAATAAATATAATGAGTCAAACTTATTAACCTATTATGCATTAATATGTTAATTTACTGATGTGCCAAAAATAGAAAATAATGGCTTGAGAGAAGCTAAGACGTTGATTGCAAAAAAGAGATACAATGGCTGTCAGCCTTGATTGTTCAATTATGAGGTATGAACTGTGAACCAAGTTTTAATGAATGAAATGAAGAAACAACTCACCATGCATGAAGGTAAAAAACATACTGCCTACACATGTTCTGGCGGTAAGTTAACAATAGGAGTGGGTCGCAACCTAGAAGATAGGGGCTTATCTGATGATGAAATTGATTACCTACTTAGTAATGATATAAAAAGCACTTATGCTGAGCTTAGTCGACGTTTTAAAGGGTTTTCAGAACTAGACGATGTTAGACAGCGGGTATTGGTTGATATGGGTTTTAACTTAGGCATGGCAGGGTTATTCAAGTTTAAGCGTATGTTTGTAGCACTAGATATTAAAGATTACGATAAAGCAGCAGTTGAAATGCTTGACAGCCGTTGGGCTTGTCAGGTTGGACATAGAGCCCATCGATTAGCTGACATGATGCGTGGGTAATAAATAAAGTGGCTTAAATCATTGGCTTTATAATTAGTAAGTAACTTTAGATATACCGAAATAAACGTTTTTAATACGTAAAATAAGAAATAAAGCCCTACTTTAACAAAATAGGGCTTATAAGTTACTTAGTTGTACTTGATGAGAATACGAATGAATAATACGACGCATAGGGCGCACTATTTGCGTTGCCTGTTGACAACATTGCTCTTGGCGCCTTACTTCCAGCTAATTTAAGTGTGTTGAAGGCCGCAATAACAGCCGTTTGAGTTTGCGAAGCCGTCGCTGCATATTTGTGGCAATCCATACAGCTGTCTTTGTTTTGTACAAATGTCTCCAAAGTGGTATTAGCAACAATGCGTGTTCCATTGCTGGGAGTGATGTCTCCGGTCGTCAATGGCGGTGTTGCGCCCGCTTGAATAGTACTTGGGTTATTAGGCCACTGTACATCTATAAGGCGGTAGTAGTTAAACACAGAGTTAGCTGGCAATAGGCTCCAAGCGTAAGCATTCACACTATTAGCTGTTGAATCTACAGGAGTAACTCGGTTGACCTGTAC
Source organism: Pseudoalteromonas sp. SANK 73390 (assembly GCF_054966645.1). NCBI lineage: Bacteria > Pseudomonadati > Pseudomonadota > Gammaproteobacteria > Alteromonadales > Pseudoalteromonadaceae > Pseudoalteromonas > Pseudoalteromonas sp. SANK 73390. The sequence goes on along the minus strand of NZ_ARPN01000118.1, from coordinate 20,161 downwards.
GGGGGCTGAGTAAGGTATACAGTTATCTGGGCTGCGCGCAGGGCCGCTGTCACACGGAATTTGGGGGGCCATATTAGGCGTCCAATTAGGCTTACACTGATAATAAATATCTTGTTCCGGATTACAATCAGGGTTAAACAAAGTATAAGACGGGCGTGGCTTGCGATTTGGATTACTAGGCAAATTAACCGTATGTTTACCCGCATCTGGCGTGTTATCAACCTGTTCAAACGTTGTCCAAAGCATTTGAGGTGCACCAGGTAAGTGCCTAATAATATGTAGCCCAATAAGACCGACGGTGACAGGGTTACTTTGCTTTGTGGCATTTGTGTCAGCACCTGGCTTAAGTAGTACAGCCTGAGCGGTTAAATAGCGATAATTCAGAGAACCATCTTCGGGCAATTTGATCCAAGCTGCTTTGATCTCCATCGCACCAACATTACCGCCAAATATCTTAGGCTTACCATCACAGGTCTTATCATTGTTATAACCCGAAGGTAGGCGAAACCCGCCAGTTCCTTGCGCACATGCGCTCTGGCCCGCCGCCCACGTTAAGTTTTTACCTGTTGGATTAGCGTTGTAAATATAATCTACTTCATCGGGGTTTAAACGAATATCATAATACACGAGGTTACCGCGTTGGTCAGTTAACCACTCGCCCGTTGCTTGACCTATTGAGCTTAAATCAATAGCCCCTGTTTTTGATACTTGATGTAGAATTAGCGGACGTTTTTCATCGGTCTTTTTTGCTAAGGTATTAGCTTGCGTATTGTTAAAAACTTCTGTTGATTGCAGGTAACTTTCCCAAACGGTTAAGTCACTCGTGGTGGGGTTACCAAATGAACTGGATGGCAAGCTTGAGTTTGGATAACCAGGGTTGTTAGGGTCTGCAGGCCAATTTGCGTAAATAAACTGCTGCCACGCTGTACAGTCAGCGTTAGTTTGATTGCGAGAATTAAAATTACTTGGTAGTTGTGGGTTTAGTGAAACTGGATTTGTACCAAAGGCTGTGCATGGATTAGCAACGGGGTCAGCCATGGCTATTTGCACATTTAGACCTAGTGTGGCGAGTAGGGTCCATATCATGAGAATAAAAGCCCTTGCGGGCCTGACGTGTCGGTTACGCATTACCAGACTCCTTGGTTTTCGGCTGTACAAATAGCAAGGACGCCATGGTTTGTGGTTGCGCACCGGTATAACTCACTTCTATTGCTCTTAAACCTGCCACTGCTGATTTATCAGTGGTGACAGTAAGTGAAAGTGAGGTATATGTATCTGGTCCAGAGTTGCCCGGGACGGCGTAGGTTACCGTACTTTTATCTGTTACGCTGACAGTGACTTTAGGGTCATTACTACCATCTGTTGAGTCAGTTAGCACTTTGACGATTGGTTGAACACCAGCGGGAAGTTTATTGACTGTGAGTGCTATATTGGCGGTACTACCTGCAGTTGCGACCGCTGGTACGATAACGCTGTTGCTCGCTAATGATAGCTCTGAGCCCGCGGGGTTGGTTTCATTTACACCATAATAAGCATCCCACACATGTTGTTGCATTGCTTGCAATGGTGCACCCGCTGCAGATGGACCTGCACAAGGAACCTGAGGAGGCGCTTTGCTAGCACTTAAAGGTCTTGCAAATAAACCGATGTCTATTTGTTCAGTTATTTGTGATCCCCATTGAATTGGCGCACCATTAATCTCAATATCCGCAAGCGTCAATGTTGGGTCCATTGCTAACCATGCTGATGGAATTTGGCAAATAGCATGCAAGATTAAATTCCCTGGAAATGCAGAGTTTGTAATAGGGTCGTTCACTTGCGTACTCCCCCTGATTATTTGCCAAATATCAGAAGCTTTTGCATCAGCAGGGACATTTACCCCTTTCTTTACTCTGCTTGAGAATGTCCATGAACCTAAACTTTGTGGCTGTTGAATATATAAGCCAAATGGATTGGCTAGGTTAACCTTAAAATATTGGTTCTCAATGAATTGCCCACCTACTATTTGGTTAACTGTTTGGCCGATATGCGGATCGCTATGGCGATATGCTTGACCGAACTGACCGCAACAAAGCAGTTTTTGTTGACTTTCATTTCCACTTTCATATTGCGGTGTTGAGAAGCCAGCCAAACCTATTTCCGTTTGAAGTGTGTTTGGCGTGCTCGTTAAGTGCATTACCCCACCATTCATATTGGCACTTTGACGATTTGAAATAGGGCTGTTATTCCATTTGTTCAACGGGTTATAAACAGGGTTGCCATTTACAGGGTTAATCACTGCATGGCCGTGTTGATCTTTTAGCGTTAAGTCATCAACTGACACTGTGATTTGACTGCTTGTAGGGGCGTCAAAGTTTAGTGTGTCTTGATAAAGCTTAGCAACAGTGTCTGGGCTTACTGACCAAAGCGCATGCCAGTATTCAGGGTTTTCACAGGCAAAATCTACACGGGTGATATTACCATCATCATTTTTTTGAACGGCCCATTCACAATACTCATCTTGCCAGCCTCTAGGACCATATGGCAAAAATGGGTTTAACGTACCGCTCCAATCTGCTTCAGGGCAAAAAACGGCGGGGATATCTTGCAATGCTTGAGGTTGCCCGTTAGTTGTATAACTCCCTGTATCTGCTAACTCTCGTAACTGAGTTAACGACAAGTTGTATGGGTTTGGTGGACTTACAGGAGTTGAAGCCGAAAAATATTGTTGCAAACGCCCAGGGAAGGCATTCCAAGTTACTGGTGCAGAAGCTGTGCCAGTAGGAACTATGGTTGTAGCTGGGTTATAAAAATAAGCTTCACCACTGGGTGTTGCTTGCTCTACAAATGCATATAAATAAGTGTTCCAAATAGTGTCAAGTTGTGCCTGCTTAGCTGGGCTATTACTTAGATCTTGTATAAAAGCGGGTGTATTAAAGGTAAGGTTGATCGAAATATCATCATTATTGTTGTGTAATTTAGTATCGGTCATTGCAAATCTCCTTATTGAGGGTGTGCTACGTTGTATTTTCAACTCTACAAAATAACTAAAGCTGAAAATTAATAAGCCTTTTACCTGCCTACTACCATAGTAGGTATTAGGCAATTTGCGTATTACACGGGGTTACAGTAATGCGACGAAGGGTTAGGAAGTGAGGTTAAAAAGAGGGAAGTCAGGCTTCCCATAAGCTTAGCGGCAATAGTCTACTAACAACCCTCCAAAGAAGAAGCAAGCTGACATTACTGCAAACTCAATTAAGAGTATTTTTAAATCTTGAAAAGAGCTTACTTCATAAGTGCTGCCCAGAATTTCAGTTAAAAAAAATATAGCAGCGATCATAAAAGCAAATCCAATAGCCATTGTGTACGGTTTAAAAGACATAAGTGCCTCCGGGTTATTTAAAAATTTGAATGATTTTTACTACTATGCACATGATGTGCTTGAAGGCAGCAAGCTATAAACTAGCGCCTATCTTTTTTGAAATGCACGATGACTGCTGTCTCGTTATTATTTGAGTAGAAGCCCATAACAAGCGTTATGTTGCGGCCACAATAAAATTGGTTGGCTTTCGCCGCAGAACAAAAATAGCAATAGATGGCTTTTTGGTCAACAAGGCTTTAGCATTTTATAATCGGTATATCTGACCACCGAGTAGTGTAACGCGGTGATAAAAACTCTCTGCGCATTCTCCATGACTTTGTGTGTAGTTCTGAGCCCACTTGCATGGCAGTGGAGCCGTATCTATTGTTAATTTCATCTATGCACTTCATCAGTTTAGGGTTGTCTAGGGATTGATTAAACATATCAGCTTGCTGATATACATCATCTTCAAGCTCTATTGCGCCTACACCCGCTTTATAGTATCGAACACGAGGTGAATATATCTGGCTAAATACATTTGCTACAATATTTGCAAATACAGTTAAATCATTTGATGAAACAGGCAACTCCTGAATGAATGACTTTTTAAAATAGTGCTCTTCAAAGGGGGAGCTATGAGCAAAGATAACAATACGTTTGGCGAGTGAGTTTTGTTGTCTTAGTTTTTTAGTGACAATAGAGCAGTGTGTTACAAGTGAAGCTTTCAAAGAAGAGGGATCGGTAACTCGTTCGCCAAAACTTCGAGTGCTATAAATCTCTTTTTTTCGCTGTTTTATTTCATCCCATGATAAACACTTAACGCCATTTAACTCTGAAATAGTCCGCTCTAGCACAACGCTAAATTGCTGGCGCATCCGTTTAGGGTTTTGTTTAGCTAAATCTAAAGCGGTTTCAACGCCTAATAGATTAAGGCTTTTCGCTAGTCTACGCCCTATACCCCAGACATCACCAACGGCCATCCGAGATAAGATCTGTTTGCGACTTTGCTCGCTATCTATTACAGCAACACCAGTTGCATCAGAAAATTTTTTGGCTGCGTGGTTTGCAGCTTTTGCAAGCGTAGATGTAGGGCCAAATCCAACGCCAACAGGCAGCTTTGTTCTGCGCCATACGGTTCTTCTTATCAAATGCCCATAGTCATACCAGCTATCGACAACGCCCGCATAGCCATCAAATTTTAGAAATGACTCGTCTATCGAGTATATGTAGTGCTGATCACTATACTGATTGATTACACTCATCATCTTGTCTGAGAGATCAGTATATAGCTCATAGTTAGAGGAGCGAATAACAACAGCGTATTTCTCTAGTTCACCTTTGAGCTTAAAATAAGGTTGAAACTTAGGGATGCCAAGTGCTTTTGCTTCTGCAGATACAGCTACAATACATCCATCGTTGTTAGAAAGCACGACAACGGGCTTTTTCCGAATACTTGGGTCAAACACTTTTTCTGCTGAGGCATAAAATGATGTGGCATCTACTAACGCATACATGTTATGAGCTCCAAATTGTTTCGATGCATTCGTACTGAGCCTATGACAACGCCTTCAAGTTGAAAGTTATCGCAGTCACTGATATTTACAGGTGAATATATGGGAGAAGCAGATCTTAAGGTTCGGTGTTGAATGTCCAAGAGTTTGCAAACAAATTCATTGTTATAGTTTGCAACTATCACATCATTCTGCTGCGGAGTAACAGCCCTATCTACGATGAGTAAGTCGCCCTCAAATATACCCACACCTTGCATTGAATCGCCAGAAGCTAAACCAATGAACGTAGCATTCGGGTGTTGAACTAACAACTGATCTAATGACAGTCCCAGTTCTCGATACTCGGCTGCAGGAGACTCAAACCCTGTGATACCTGCCTGTGCTTTAATGGGGATTATTTTCATACTGCACCTATACTGTTCATTTATACAGTATAGGTGTAATGTCGACTTTTATCAACGATCTTAAAGTAAACGTAATAGACAATCAGACGGGGTAGGATTTGCGCTCGCTCATAGTTGATGTGGCATTAGGTTGTTGGCATTTTCAAAATAATTAAAGGCGAAAATACCATAGATTTACACAGCTTAAATGAGCATTTCATGTTAGACAAATTGGAGGTTAAACTACTGTATAATGATGCGTTGTTTGTACGGAGTTCAAAATTAATTGAATGGAAAAGCGTTGTAACTTATTGATTTGGATGGGGAAAGTTGGTCGGTATGGCAGGATTTGAACCTGCGACCCCTGACACCCCATAAAAGAATTGATTAGTTTTAATTATTTCAAAGTAGCTTTGATTAGATGTGTTCGGCTAATTTAACTTGCTTTAAAACAACAGGATAAATAAATAATTGGTTTTGATTAGAAATGAGTAGAAGCAATGAGTTGTTTTTGTTTTCTGCTACATATATGCTGCATGTAGTTCATTTAGTCAGATTGGTGCTACATATGTCTACGATAAAAATGCTGCTTAGTGACTCTACGCTCAATAATGTTCCTGCTCAAATAAAGCGAATAAATGATACTAAGTTAAGTGGGTTTCACGCTCGTATAGGTAAAGCTTCAGGAAATAGTAAGCCCCGTATAGCGCTTTATTTAAACTACCGACTTGGTGGTGCAAAAGGCAAACAGCGTAATTACCTGTTAGGCTATTTTGGTGAACGAGATTTAAAAGAAGTCCGTAAAGAGGTAGAAAGCTTAAAAGGGCGAATCGCTGCGGGTGAAGACGTATACGAAATCAAACAGCTAAGCATCAAGCAACAATTTATTGAAGATCACTCGCCAACGGTGGAATTACTATTCTCAGAGTTCCTAGAGCGCTATATCAAGGTTAATCGCAAAGACCCTTTAGAAGTTGAGCGTATGTTTGAAAAAGACGTTCTGCCAGCGATTGGGGGCGTTAAATTAAAAGACATTACCCGCCGAGACATTTTAAGCAAAGTATTAGACCCAATCACCGACAGGGGAGCAGGCACTCAAGCCAACAAAACCCTTACGATCCTTAAGCAAATGTTCGACTTTGCCGTTGAGCGTGACTTAATGCAGGGCAACCCCATTAGCACCGCCAAGAAAAAGAACGTTGGCGGTATTGAAAAGCCACGTACACGCGCTCTTGAGTTTGAAGAGCTGATACAAGTATTCGAGCGCCTACCTAAGCTAGGCGTAAGCACGCAAGTGATCTATGCCCTTAAGTTTATCGCCTTAACTGGTTGCAGGCCGATAGAGGTGACGGGCGCGAAGTGGCAAGAGTTCGACTTTGATAAAATGATTTGGACCATCCCAGCCGAGCGAGTAAAGCAAAACAAAGGCGGGGAGCGAATCCACAAAGTGCCCATCACCCAAAATATGATCATTATGCTTGATGAACTGCGCGCTTCATTCAGCTATTTAGGTTCAAAATACGTGTTCCCAAGTACCACCTGCACAACGAGCGCTGTAGGTGAACAGCCCATTGATAGACACTCTCTTTCAAGAGCGGTAAACCGAAAACAAAAAGAGCTAGGTGTGCCTAAATTTGTGCCCCATGACCTGCGCAGAACAATGGCTACACGACTTGGTGATGATGATATTGGCGCTGATCCGATAGTGGTTGAGAAGATACTCAACCACCAATTGCAAGGGATGCAAAAGGTTTATAACTTGCAGGAGTATATGGAGAAAAGAGTACGAGTACTAGCAGCTTGGGAGCGAAAGTTTAATAAGATCTGATAATTAGTATTGACATCAACCGGATTAAGTTCTTACTGGTCAAATAAACATATAAAAGTAATTTCGAGAAACAGCCATAGTAGTTGCAAAACTAGTTGTGAAATGTGCTATATTCGTCATAACTAAAAAAATAACCCAGCATTTCACATTAACTAAATCACCTGCGGAGACTCAATTTAATGGTTGATAGAAGTAAGTTTGAACGTCTTAATGAATCACAACAACGAATTGTTAAGTTTATTGTTGATAATCTAGACAAAGAAGTTTTAGAACAGTTAGAAAATGCGATTCATGTAGAGTATGCACGTGATGTGTCATATGCATTAGAGCACCGCCCTGATGTTGCCAATCGAGCTAAGCCACAGATGCACCGATATGCAGTGGATCAGGTCTTCGTTAATATGTTTGGTCCCGATGCTCTTCAAAGCACGGAGCCAAAAGGGGAGTATTATACTATTTATAGTAATGGGTCGATTTCGATGAGTCACTGTGAAGCACATACGGATGAGAAGAAGCGCCCAGCCAAGCATAGAAAGAAGATGGCGAAGAAGAACGAGGTGATTGAGCCGCGTCAATTAAGGTTCGAGCATTTTGATGACATTCTTGATAACACTCAGAAAAGTGCTGTTAAAAATACGATTCATATTGCTTTATATATTCTGCATAAAAGTAAAATAGCGAGTGATGCTACGGAGCCTGAGGGGATATATGTAGCAGTTCCTTATTCAGATTGGACGGACTATCATTTATTCGTAAGTTTGCAATTAATTCTCGGTATGTATGGTAATGAAGAGTTGGAAGCGATGGAAGATATGGCAATGCCAGCGCTGAAAGACGTCATGATTGACCGAGAAAAAGATATATTTAAAAGGTAAAAAATGAGAGCGGGTATAGGTGGTTTTCAAGGCGTGCGGTTAACCCAAGCGAGAGAGGTTTTAGGTATATCCAAAAGCGATCTTGCAACTATGGTTAGCGTATCACCTGCATCTGTTACCAACTGGGAAAGTGGGAAACTAAAACCTGAAATTGAGAAGGTTGAGGCATTGAGTAGGTGTCTTAACCAGCCAATTGAGTGGTTTATCAAGGAGTTGAGTTATGGTGCAGATAGTACGTATTTTTATAGGAGCATGGCTTCGTCGTCTCGTAGAGGTAGGATGACAACAAAAGTTAGGCTTAATTGGCTATCTGAGTTAACTGAAACGCTTTCAAAATATGTGAGCTGGCCTGATATACGGTTACCAGAAAATAGCACCCACTTTTTGCAGCTATCTGACGAGGAAATTGAAGTATTTGCTTTGGCTACTCGTGAGGCTGCTGGTGTTAAATCTGGACCTGTGCCAAATATGGTATTGGCTATTGAAAATTGTGGTGCATTTGTTACTCGGGATGAAATTGGCTATCAAAAAATTGATGGAACTTCTTTTTGGTGCCCGAATACCAAACGGCCATTCGTTTTTTTAGCTGACGACAAAAGTAATGGGTGTAGAAGTAGGTTTAATGCAGCGCATGAATTAGGGCATTTGGTATTACACAAATTTGTGACTGATGGCGAACACAAGAAGCATCATGCAGAAATTGAACGGCAGGCGCATTTATTTGCTGGCGCTTTTTTGATGCCTGAAAGGGCGTTTTTAAACGAGGTTAAATACGTTACGGTTGAATCTTTACTTGCTTTAAAAATGAAGTGGAAGGTTTCAATTGCTGCGATGATTATGCGTTTGCATCATCTTGAAGTAATTGATGATGCTCAAAAGCTAAATCTTTATAAGCGTTTATCGGCGAGGAAGTGGCGTACTAAAGAACCTTTTGATGACAAAATTGAGTTTGAGATACCTAGAGTATTGCCCAGAACGGTTAACCTGATCACTGAAAATTTAATGAGCAAACTTGAGTTGGTGCATGAGTTGGTTTTATCGCCTCATATCGCTGAAAAACTAATGAGTTTGCCAATGGGATACTTTGACGACGCACACCATATGGATAATGTTGTAGAGCTCAAAAGCCGTTATCGCTCAGGGGATGTGAAAAGTGAAAAAGCGGATGTGGTAAAAATTTTTTAGGGTGTTCCCCGTAATGGCGGGGAACATGTTAAATATGTTTGAATCACTTGAAAAGGAGTGTTTATTCGATATTTTTTTCATAAATATCAATCAAGCACCTTGCGGTTAATAAAAAATCACTAGCAACACAAGAGTGTTTATCGTCAAAAATAACCCAAGATATTAAGTACGAGCGATACCCTTTTAGTTTATTTTGCAGCTGATCCCTAGCGTATTTCCTGTAAAAGTTTTTATCAGGGAAGTGATTCCTTTTAAACTTTTGGAAAGATAGGCCGAATAAATTTTCCATTATTGAAACGGCAGAATGCTTTTTAATAAGGCTAGCCGCTAGCTTCTTTAGAGTTTTGAGCTTTTTATTTGATAATCGAATACTGCCAATTGGATCTTGCTGGTAGTCTCTCAGGAATGATACATTGCTTTTTTTCTTGTTTTGTATTGTGTAGCCATTTAACGAAATAGTATTTTCACCAGCGATTCTTTTTTTCTTTTCAACCTTAGCGCCAACATTGAGATGAAGATAGATATCTCTTTCTCAAACTGCTCACTATGAAGGAACCTAGTGCTTGTTGAAGAAAAAAGTAGGTCATCAGCATATCTGCTGTAAGTTATTTTCTTATCCTCACAAAACTTTTGTATTGTAATATCTACTTTCCGAAACAAAATATTTGAAATAACAGGAGACGAAGGAAAGCCAATAGGCAAAATTGTCTTGCCTCTCATATCTTTTGCAGGATGTGTTGAGCTAACAGAGTGCGTTAAACTCATTAGTGCGATGTCTAACGGCGAATATTTGAAACTTTTTTTATCATCTTCAAAATAATCACCAAGAAGTGCTTTGATATCAGAAAGCTGTATAGAGTGGAAAAAATCTTTTATGTCCAACCGTAAAAAATAATAGCCTTTAATGTGTGGTTTGAGAAAGTCGAGGTAAGATTTTGCTTTTACAAAGCCGCAGCAGGAGGAGTTAATGGGGATAGACGAAAGAATAAGCTGCTCTATCCTTTTGTTAATTAGAAAATGGTCACTATCTTTGGGGATTTCGAAAAATATATCATTGCCAACGGTTCGCTCTACTGCACTGGGAGTAAATTTATTTAAAAGTTGTGTCTTGCCTTTAAGAACAGCTTGTTCAAAAAAGTCGTTTTTGATAATTTTATTATTCATAGGTGCTTCAACCCGATACAAAAGAACATCATTACACCGCAGGTGTGACCCCTCTACACGCTAATATAGCCAACTTCGAGTGGTAATCAATGGGACTATGTCCGAAGACTGGAGGAACAGGCCCTCAGATAAAGACTTTACAATTTTATCTCCCCTCTACTATCGGGTTGAAGCCGCTTAATTATATCATCTAACTCTGGGAAATACAGTTTAAATATACTTCCAAATTTCTTTTTATCTGTTATACATTCAGCTTCAATTTTTATAATTGAATAGTTTAAGAATTCAGTTATCCATCCGCTTGTTTTTGATAAGTGTCTATTTTTCACAGTGCAATTTTCAAGTTCTTCCATTACGAACTTGGCTCTTCTGCTTGTTTTCTTCAACTTGGCGCTTAATTTTCTACCATTTGAAATAGCTTGCCTAAATGCTTCTGGATTGAATGAGCTGTAGTCTACTAAGGTGTCAGTTTTACCATCGAAAATGACACGTAGATAATCGATTATCATCTTTTCATTTAAGTAGCGACTTTGTTTAACCCTATTTATAACGGGGCTTATATCGATGTTATACTTATAGTTTAGCCACTTATATAAAATTGGAGCGCTAGCTTCTTGAATTAAACAACCTTCGATGGTTGTTCGATTTAAGTAAACATTTTTAAGAAGCAAATGCCTCTTTATAGCATCGAAAATAACATCAAATTGACTGTCTTTTGAAAAAATCTGTTTCGTTAATTCCACCTTTAGATTCGTGTTTGAATATTTTATTATCATGCCTATGTTTATCTTTCTTTCTTTGTACTGACGGCTGAAACCAAACTTATACTTTCTATACTCGAGCTCGAGAGCTTCTTTTTTTAAGCTAAAATAGTTCCCATTTTTTTCCAAATTTAAAGTATAGTTGTTTGGGTTTCCAGCTATTGTAATCGCTTTGTCTGCATCAAATAAAAATAAATATGGAATAGAGGAGTTTGAATAGGATGGGTTAATTCTTTCTCCAACTACATTACTACTACTCTTGTATATATCGATGCTTTTTAGATGGTGAAAGTGTCTCGATAGCCTCATATTACCGAATACTTCCATATCACTTTCTCCTTCTACAAATAAAATGAAGCTGCTAAAAAAGAGCCTAGATTCGTTATCACTAAATATGTTGATGAAACTTTCACTGTCGTAGGTTGAATTAAGTGGGTGAATTTTCGTTGACGACTGCTTCTGCTTTTGGAAACAGAATACGCGCTGTTTATCCCTAAAGCACTTTATTGCCTCTTTTACAATGCTCGGTGAGTGTGTGGTAATAAATAACTTTGGTCTAGTAAAATTGTTTTTGTTATTTATATTATAATTATAACTCTCATAAATACCATGAATTAAAACCTCGATCATCTTGGGGTGTAGACCGATTTCAGGTTCATCAATGAATACAAAAGGCGTTATGTACTCTCTCCTTGAAATGGTAATTAAAACTCTTAAAAATGTGTTGATAAAATGGAAGGAGTTTGTTCCATCTGATTGAAGCTTTAAATCGTTGTCATCAATTTCAAATCTATAGCCTCTTAGTCCAGCTTTAATATAACTCAAAACCTTTTCTTTCTGGGTGCTTGGCTTTGTTGAAAATACCTCATTCAACTCCATAATATATTTTTTGTAAGAATTTTCGCCTCCGGAACTTATGATGTTATCAAAAAAGTCTATTACATCATCATTTTTGATATTTGATAGGTTAAACGACTTTATTCTTGCAATGAGATCCCACAACCCATCCCATTCATGTAAATTCATGTGGCGAGGCTCAATATAAAAAAATGGGAAAAGATATAATATTAGGTCTCTAGTTTTCTTGTCTTTGGTTGACCATTTTACAGAGCCATTGCTATATACAAATAGTGTCAAAGTGAATAGTGTTTGGTCTTTGTCATAGGTTTGCAGCGCAAAAGGGCTTCTCTTATGCAAAGGAATTAATTTTCTATTAATAAAATCAAAATACTTGCTGGATGTGTTACGCCTAGAAATCCTAAACAACCTCGTAGTATCGAATGTTAACGATATACTTCCTTTAAATGAGTAGTTAGAGTTTAATTTAGGTGGGAGTTCTTCTAAGCCACCTAGTTTGTTATAGAAAAACGCTAAGGCTTTGAGTAGATTAGATTTACCTACATTGTTTTTACCTACAATACAATTGACATCCTCTAGATCATCTATTTCTAGCTCATCAAAAGATAGCAAGTTTGTTATTTTTATATTCTTAATTGCCATTAGAAAGTAATTATTTAGCTATTTCTATTGAATGAGTCTAACCTTACCTAATACATTGCTGTAAGACTACCCATTTTGGTAACCAATATTTAATATAAGTAAACCTCGGTAATCTCAGCCCTAAAATGCCCCATCTCTTGCGAGACGGTTTCTAAGGCTGTTTCATACTTATACCCTAAGCTTTTCAGCTCAACCACCCGCTCTTGAGCATAACTATGTCTAAGGCCATGTGCGCCAGTCGAAAATAACAGTGCGCGGTTTGACGCCTTAGAGAAAGAGTCCGACCACTTTTTACCGCCAGCGATATCATAGCGCTGAAGATAGTTAATTTTTCTGTCTACTACCGTGATAGGTTGTGCTAAACGTTGTTGCTCTAGCTTATTGGCGAGTGTGGTTGGAATCAGCACATGGCGAATTAAGCCGCCTTTACCTTGCACGGTATATAGCTCGCCGCTTCGACCATGCCATTTTGAATCTATGGTAGGGCGCTTGTCTGGACCTCGATCACTTGCTTTGGCAAGCGTCAGTAGCTCATGGGCGCGCAGGCCTGCGGCATAGGCGATTTGTGTAGCGAGTTGATGCTTTGCTGTTTGCCGATGTGAAATAGCTCTGACTTGATCTGTAGTGTAAGCCCGAGAGCGCTTGATTTCTTCTAAACATGACTTTACTCGATAGAGTGTTTCTTTTGGCTGTAGCTTACCGTTTAGTTGCATCATAGCTTGTATTGCTTGACGCTCCATATCTAGGGCTTTTTGGCCAACGATCTCGGCTCTGTAATCGAGATACATACGAGCTTGCTCAATGCTCATAGATTGAATGCCGTTTATACCAATATCCTTTGACCAGCTGGCAACCGTTTTTAGTGCCTGTTCGTAGTTTCTCGCTGTGCCTAAAGAGCGTATATGTTTTGCTTTGGTCAGCCCTTTGATAACGTTTTTGGCTTGTGTGCTGGCTTTGGCAAATTTAGGCATTTTTATCGAGCCACCTTTTAACAGTCGTCCACTGTACAACGATACCTCTCATGGCAAGCCAGCGTTGTAACTCAGCTTTAGTTGCACCCGCGTCATATAGCATACAAAGTTGAGTGCGATACTTATCAAGCTTGGATGATTTATGACGTTTACGGGCACGTAGTTTTGTTTGCGCTTTCAATAAAGCGACTTCAGTATTGGGGTTAAAAGTCATGCTTGTTCCTTGGTTGTAAGATTAACTGGCAACACAGTTGCTCAGCGGCACTAAAGCCTATTCGCCCCAGTTAAGCGCAACAGCGCAAGGCTCAGACTGATCTCGCCTAAAATAAAAACCTCAGATACGTGGAAGCGGCAGCAACTAAGCGCCGAATTTGAAAAGCGCCATAAATGTGGCGCGGCATGACATAAATATTAAAACAGTGAGGGTCCTCACTACGTGTTGTCGGCAGCTGAGCAGCGCCGTTTTTCTTCAATGCCCAAAGGGCTAAATCAAGTTTAGGTTAGCGTTAAATAAGACAGCTTTCAATCTGCAAATAAAAATCTGCGTATAGGCTCAGCAAAACCAAGCCCCCCGCTATGAAGCGAGCGATTTATCGCTTCGACATAGCGGGGGGCATAGCCCCTTTTAAAAGAGCAGGAAATTGCTCATGATGCCTCGGTTAAAAGGGCTTGGTCTTTAGCAAATTTGCAGGTGTACAAAAACTCAATTAGGCTTAGTGAAGTAGCGAGCGTTGGAGTAAAAATATGGGTCCCGTTATTGTCGGTAATATCTTAATTCTGAGTTTGGTCGTGTTTTTTGCAGTGTTGTTTCACTATGCAAGCAAGGAAGGTTACTAGTCCTTTACTGTTACTGAATACGCAAATTAAAAACGTTACACAAAGCTGTTTGCACTTAATTGATCAATGACTTTATGAGCGTGGGAATTTTTGCTTCTTTATCATGTGTAAACATGGAATAAATTCATACTGTTAGTAATTAAATCACATTGTAGTGACCATTTGGTTATATTTTACCCATTGATAATACGAGGTGTCGTTCATATATAGTAATGGAGCGATTTGCTCTCAGATAATTAAGGAAAATCACAATGGCTCTAAAACCAGGTCCAAAACCAATTGCTGATTCTACAGGTAAGCCTGATCAACGACGACGCGATAATAAAAACACTCCGGGAAATACCCCAGATCTAAAGCCAAGTAAATCTTCAAAAAAGTAGTATTAGTTAAAAGTGACTCTGAAGAAGTGACTCGCAGTTTACATAATGATGGTCAATAAAGATCCCCTGAATGCTCTTACGCGCTTCATTTAGAAAAAATTCGTATTTGTGATAACAAGTTCTGATAGGATACTAATAACCTAATCATCTCTATATATGCCTATTCTCGCGGCAAGATCATCCTCTTCACAAAACAAAAAGGCAGTGGGTACGTCTAAAACTTTAGCGAGTGCTTTGACTGTTTTAAAATCAGGTGCATGAACCCCTTTTTCATACTGGTTCATTCTTGCAGAGGCTGAGAATTCGTCCATTCCTGCCAAAATACCTAACTGTTTTTGAGATAAACCTTTCCTCTTTCGAGCCTCTTTTAAGCGCTTTGGAAAGGGCGACTCGTCATTTGTTTTCATCGTAAATCAATTAATTCTTGAAAACTAAGAGTCTCTTAGCTTTAATTGTATTCTGATACTCAGGAATCCTTAGTTTTAATGTGAGAGGTTAAACCATGTTTTTAAAAGCACTGAAGGCGGCAGCGTTAATAGCGCTTGAAGTCATGATCGACGACGATAAAAAATCAGACCAAGACAAATTTATTGATGAACACAATGATGGAATGGGTAACGTAAACTTCTATGGTGACGAATACACAGAGCAAGAAGCACGAGAAGCTGACGACAGGGGGGAGTTTTATTATTGATTTCCGAGGTTATTAGTGTCAGTGTGGGGTGGGGTTTTTACAGAATAGCATGCGATACGCAGCTTACAGCTGCGTATCGCTTTAATTAGAGGAGCCTTTTTAGATGCTTTGATATTCAGCTTCTCTAACTTTGGTTGATTGTTCTAAGACAAAGAGTTGGTTCAATACCAAAAACTCTCTTATATCATCATGAACGTTACTTTCTAGCTGTTGATGGGCTCTGCGATTACGAAAGGCCATAAAAATGCTTGAGTACATATTTGCACGGCCAGTACTCTCACTGCCATCCAAATCATCCCAATATAACGGTGCATTCTCACCAGTAAATGCTTTTGAGAAGAGCTTGGCACCTGTTTCTGTAGTTAGCCCTGATTTCTCTTTAACTAAACGCTCTAGCAGTCTGTACCCTGTCATTAGTGCGTAATCAGGGTTTTCCTTGAATGATATCGCAACTTCAAGTAACCGCTTATCTATTAGAGAAAGCGGGATTTCTGCTGGAAAACTATCTATCCAAGAAGCGTTGTTATGGCGGTGGTCATAGATATATTCGTACCACTGCTGAGGTCTAATTGGTTCTTGATCTACAAGCCACTCCAAATCTTGTAGTGTTAGAGCAGAGCTATTTATTCGTCTTATAAAGTCTTTGGAAACTCTACATTCATCAATATCATCAGCGAACTTTCTGAGTAATGATAAAATATAGGCAAAAGATCGTGGCCCCTCACCCGAGTAGCCAGAAGTAAATCCTGATTTTATCGCAATATTTATGTCAGCATCGACGTTCAATATTAATGCATGGCGACAGCTATGGTCACTGCCGCTGGTTAATATTTTGACTGTATTGATTTTTCGGCCGAAATGAATCATCTCCACTACAGCATCAACACAGTCTTGTGAAATACCAGCGAGCCCTCGGTAGTCGATGCCTGCCAAATTTGTTTTCATATTCCTTTGTTCCTATTTACTACTAAGCGGTTAATAAACACTTTACTTTTAACTAATCGTATCTTAGCCTAGATGTGCTGGTTCAAACCAGCATCAAAAAAGGCGCTTCTAATTGGCTGCCTGTTACACGTAATGAGGAAACTTACGGCTTTTTATAAAAAGCACAGTTGATACGTATTTAACAGGTTTGGTTTGTTAGGAGGGCTCATGTCCACATTTATTACCACAAAAGAAGCTGCAAGGTTTTTAAATTGTACACCGCAGCATTTGTACAATATCCGAAATAGACGCAAGGCTGCACTTAAGCAAGGTGATTCCGATCTTGCTAAAAAAGTTGCGCCAGAAGCGATAAAAATAGGCGGAAAGCTGCTTTTTGAAGAGTCTACTTTAGAGGCTTGGCTTAGAAAGTACGGCGAAGTTGCTTAGCTTGCGAATACGGCAGGCGTAAGCGACCAAACTATCCGCCTGCCGTGTTGAATATACTCCAACACGGATATCTTATGACAAATATTGCAGAACAGCTAGCTCCTGCTGTGCCTTTGTGCGTGCGAGAACAGCTATTTCAAAGGCTTTATAGAACCACACCACCAAGAACACTCTGTACAAATGAAGATATAACAATGGGCCGTTACCGTTATGGTGAAATAGCTTTAGGGGAATATCTTCATATTCAAGTTAACCCAAAAGCTATTCAATATTGGCTGATTTTTGATATAGATGATGAATCCGCGTTTTCTTGGGAAGACAATCTACTACCTGCACCAAATATAATTGTTAGTGGTCCATCTATAAGCAAATTTAGCGTGAAAGCTGACCAAGGAGGTGCGCATCTGCTTTATGCTATTCAGGGTGTCACAACAAGCATAAAAGCGAGGCGTAAGCCTATCAAATTCTTGAAGCATGTATATGATTTAATGAGAATAAAGCTTGGAGCTGATGAAGACTATACTGGACCTTTGTGTAAAAACCCGCTTCACCCTCACTGGAAAACGACTTTCTTACATGCGCATGAGTACAGCCTCAACGAACTAAATGACTTCCTACATAAACCTAAAAGGGAGTATGGTCATGGGTTTGATTGGGGGACAGTTGCAAATTCCCGTAATTGTTATTTGTTTCACCAACTACGCTTCACAGCTTATAAAAGAATTAACTACGCCAGAGAAAATTGGCGATTTGAAGATTGGCACAAACACTTGTTTGGGGTTGCTGAAAGTTTGAATAACTTTGAAGGTTTTGGCTTAGCAAAAGAATATCCCCTGAAGTACAAAGAATTGCAGTCGATTACTCAGAGCGTAGCGTCTTGGACTTGGCAAAAATACTTTCCTAACCACAATCGAGGGATTGCAGGTACTTGGCAATATCAAATTCCAATCCAATCCACTGCGCTCGCTCAGCGTGAAGGCGCACGATATACCCACGCTAAAAGGCGTAAAACATCTGAAGCGTTGATCAAACAAGCTCTCAGCAAGTTGTGCTCTGAAGGTCAAAAGCTTACTCAGAAGAATATTGCGAACGAAACGGGACTTACTAGACAAACAGTAGCGAAGTATAAGCAATTAATTGATGATGTTAGGTATGCTGCCCCTCAGGGTATTAAGAGTTAAGGGATATAAACTTAGGGGAGTAAGCGTAGTATGTATGTAGCTTTAAAATGTAGAAGTAGAACAGGCTACATATATGCTACATCAAAATAAGATTAACTCTTAGAGAGTGCTACATTTTCAAATGTTGATAGAGTTAACTTATTGAAAAGGGTGAGGAAAAACTGGTCGGTATGGCAGGATTTGAACCTGCGACCCCTGACACCCCATGACAGTGCGCTACCAAGCTGCGCTACATACCGACTTGGGTGTAACTATACGGATATTTTTTCGAAAGGCAATAAGTAGTTGGTTTGTTTGAACATTAAATGAGCGCACCTACGTGTAACTGCCTGCAAAACAGGCAGCCACATGTTGAAAGGTTACTTAAACCAAATACCTCTGGGTAAAGTCTCTTTCATTTTAGGGTGTTCGTCAGCATTAAACACAGGGGTAACACCTACTTTCAATTGACGGTTGTAGTCTTTATATAACCAAATAACAAAGCTTGATAGCATAAACAGTGCAATAACGTTAACAATTGCCATCATACCCATAGAGATATCAGCCATAGTCCAAATAATGCCTAGCTCACCAACAGCACCAAACATCACCATCCCTAACACGCAGATACGGAATATTAGCATGCCGTGCTTATGGTTGTGTTCTAAAAACATCAGATTGGTTTCGGCATAAGAGTAGTTAGCCACAATCGAAGTAAACGCAAAGAACAAAATAGCGATAGCAATAAAGGTAGCACCCCATTCACCAACATGTTGAACCAATGCCGCTTGAGTAAGTGCAATACCAGTTACACCAGAGTTGGGTACAAGTTGATTTGAGAGTAATATAAGCGCCGCGGTTGCGGAACAAATCACGATGGTATCAACAAATACACCTAGCATTTGTACATAGCCTTGTGAAGCAGGGTGGTTTGGATTAGGGGTTGCTGTAGCTGCGGCATTAGCTGCACTGCCCATACCTGCTTCATTGGAGAATAAACCACGTTTTATACCTTGGATCATAGCTTGCATTACTGCATAACCAATAGCCCCAGCACCTGCTTGCTCAATACCTAATGCACTATATATAATTTGCATAAACACATCAGGGAGTAAGTTGTAGTTAATCGCACATACATACAGTGCTACTAACAGGTAAGCTAATGCCATAAATGGCACAACAAGTTCAGCAAAGCGAGAAATTGTTTTCAAACCACCAAATATAATAAAGGCAGAACCAATAACTAAGATAATGCCCATTACATATTTTGGTATGTCAAAGGCTACTTCGAATGCTGCGGTAATAGAGTTAGCTTGTACGGCGTTAAATACCAAACCAAATGCTAAAATTAAACAAAGAGAGAAGAGAACACCCATCCAGCGTTTACCTAAGCCATATTCCATATAATAAGCAGGGCCACCACGGAAGTTACCATCTTCGTCTTTGATTTTATAAAGCTGAGCTAGAGTACTTTCTGCAAAGCTGGTTGCCATACCAATTAAGGCAATAAGCCACATCCAAAAAATAGCACCGGCACCGCCTAAATAAAGTGCCACTGCAACACCGGCCATATTTCCGGTGCCAACACGCGCGGCTAAGGAGGTACAAAATGCTTGGAATGAAGAGATCCCATCATTGGCACCACTGCGGCTATTAGCCATTACTTTGACCATATAAGGAAATTGACGAAATTGAATGAACCCTAAACGAAGGGTAAAGAATAAACCTGCTGCTATTAATAGATAGATAAGGACATGACCCCAAAGCAACCCACTAATAAAGTTTAAAACATCAGCCATAACTACAAAGCCTACTTTAAATGAACGAATATATCAGGGCGCGTAATTTAGCACATATATATAGAAGAGTCTTTTAAAGGGTTGGTAAGGGCAAATTAGCATGGTTATGCACAGGTTTTTGTGGGTAACTTGTGTGAACTAGGTGTCTAAATATGTATAGGAAAAAGGGATTAAAAAAAGCATCAATTTCTTCAAAAAAGCGCTTGCGCTTTTTATTCGTCGCCCTATAATGCGACCCCACTGACACGGAGAGCGGCGCTAACAAGCAAAGCAAAACGAGTCAGCGTCGAGTAAAACTTAAAATGATTTTTTAGTAAAACAAGAACTTCAAATTAAGTGTTGACAAAAAAATAGGAAAGCGTAACATGCGCAGCCCTAGCGAGATAAAGCAAAGCGCTTTAC
>NZ_ARPN01000117.1:0-19474 GCF_054966645.1 Pseudoalteromonas sp. SANK 73390 | reverse complement strand
AATTTGCGTAACACTGCCTGCTGTAATGTGTTTTAAAATAATGCTCATGCCACACCCCCAAATGATTTAGCCGCTAATGCTGATAGCTCGCTCGCACTCATTAGTCGCTTAGCTGCATACGCAGGGCAAACCGTGCGCCATGCGGTTGTTTTTTGTGCGCCTTGCTGAATTTTGGGCGCAACTTGGTCTTTGATAGTGTTCATAATTGGCCTCGTTATTTGTATGTTTGGGTTATGTCAGCGGGTCGCTGTAATGGGGGCTGTGTGGCTTGCTCTAATATTTGGGCAAACATAGATTCAGACTGTTGCAGCATTTGCTGCGCTTTTAACGCCAACTCTGCCGCACTAACCATTGATAGCCCACGGCCATCAACAGGGCTAAAATCTAGTGGTGCTAACAGCGCTATAAACGGCTCAATTGATTGAGTTGCCCAACAAAATGCAGGCAAATATTCCGCTGGAATTTTGGTTGGTGCACTGGCACTAAACCATTTATTAAACATATCTTTGGTGATCATCTTTTCGCCGCCTAACGCCTCGTTCATACGGTCAATAATCATAGGACGAGATCTAAGGCCATTGTCTTCGGCACGCTTTAACGCCGCTAATAGTGCAAATGTCAGATCACACTTGGGTGCATCGTCACTTTTTAACATACTGGTCTCCGCAAGGGATTGCTTGGTTAACATGTACTGCCACCTTTTATATTTATTTGTTCCTGTTTTGGGCTGGCAAAACTGCTGGCAAAAATTGCCAGTAGATTTGCCATGACGTTTGCAACGCTCGGGTTTATGCTGTGTTTAAAAGATAACTTGGGTGGCACATCATAAAATCCTTTAACCGTGCTAATACATAAACAAACGAGAGAACTAGGAATAAACATAATGAACGACCTTAACCAATCTGTAGATACGCTTTTTGATTCAGTTGCCGCTATAAACTCCTTCATTACAGCGTTGGCCACGGTGCTTACTCCAAGTCTTGCTTCTGCCATGGTGCCTACTCTTGATCTTTCGATTGATGAGATGGAGCAAGACCCTCAGGTGAACCAGAGTGCTCTGCTGTTGCTAACGGGTTGGCGCAATCACTTGGCACAACGTTCGCAGCCGCAATTGAGTGTGCGACGTTTGGCAGTATTATCGACTTGCCATTAGCTCTGCGACCAGCAGCCACCAACGTAGCAACAAGCCGTGCGGCGGTTGTTTGTTTATTGGGTAATACATTCATGATGAGGCTCCTATGCAACAGCAAATAATTGACGAAGTTCAACAACGCATTTCTCGCGTTGTTCGCCCTTTATAACTTTCGGTTGTGAGGGTGATGAATAAATGTCAGGAAATACACTTTTTAATGGTTGTCCTAGGAGTTTTGCAATTGCTTTAGCGATACGCTCTGAACGAGTATTGCCGTTGACCACATTCGAAACTGCCGATGGAGCAACTTTTAGAGCTTCAGCAATCATAGATAGAGAGTAGCCCTTATTTGAAATAGCTTGTTTAATTTCGTTTGGTTTCATAGTACATTACCTCTGTTGGTTTACCCTTAACTTAAGTTTTGGCGAACGGTAGCTTAAGGGTTTAGTTAATGTTCAATGTAACTATGGGACAAATTTGTCACATAATCAATAGGTGAATGACAAATATATGTCCCATTTTTTAACTGAAAGAAACCGTCTAGGCTATACACAAGAGTTCATAGCCGAAAGACTCGAAGTAAATAGAAAAACTGTGGGGCGGTGGGATAATGGAGCGTCTATACCCAGTGACAAACTTGCGATCTGCTTAGAATTAGGCTTTGACATCACATTTGTTTTAACAGGCAGGCGGTCATCTCTTGAAGTTGCTAACAGCGCTGAATTAACAGCAGAGTCAGCTATCGAGGCTGCTGTATATGCTACTGAAGAAGCAATATTGTCCGTATACCAAGTAAAGAGAGTTCAAAAACAATTGGGCGTTAATGGCGAGTTTGATGCAGTAAAAAACCTCACGCTAATCAAAAAAGCGGCTGAGGTATTGGCTCGGGCAGAGCTAACGGGGGATTTCTCTCAAGATACACTCAAGAAAGTTTTTGAAATGGCTGGTGAGGCTTAGCGCTTCACATTTAATTCCTTGAAGTACTTATCTCTTTCTTTATGCAGATCTAAATAACCAAGCGCTTCTAAGCGTTGTAATAGCCTTCTTCTCTCGATTCTGAATTGAAGGTCATATGTTTCAATTTGTTCCTCTGTTGCATGCTCAAAGATTTTCTCTAATGTTTCACTTCGAGCCAACATTGTACATGCTTCCTGTAATGGTGTTTCTTTACAAGCAGACGAAATACTGTGTACATTACCCGAGTTAACCAATTGAATATTTTGTTGGTAAACCTGAACGTCAACTTTACCTAAATCTTTAAGATTAAATACTAGACTGTACAACCTTGCCACAATACCAATCATCACTATGAAAAAGAGAGTTGATAAATCCATCACTTACACCCATTTTTTATCAGGAATCAATCGAAACAAACGATATGCAGGATAAACTCCTATCGCTAATATCGTAAGTATGTTCACGCCTGCCACTATAAACCCATAGACAGAATCAAGTATATTTGTTTCAAACACGGCCCTATCCGCATAACGTGTCAGCAAAACCGTTGCCATCACCGCAGAAAGGTAACATACGTATCGCGCATACTTTGCCATCACACACTTTTTATATTGATGCCATTTTAATATCGCTGCGACATAAACGAGTTCATAAAACGCAAAAAAGAAGTAATAGAGCGTTAGCTTCGTATCCTTGTCAATGCTAGCTCCGATAATTGCGTCAGAACTAATTCGACCCACAAAGTGAAAAGATAAACTGATTACAGCTACTATCAAAAGGGAATGTTCTACTTGCTCCCTCCAGTCGCTTGTTGGCTTCCCTGCCAACATCTCCTTAGCAGGTTGCTTTGCAAAACAAATTAGTGCTACTAATGCTATCAATTTACTGCCGATCAGAGACCAACCTATTAGTGCAAAGAATGAGTTCATTTTCAGCCTTATGGTTTAGAAACGTACTCTGGTTTTACATATGCTACTCGGGCAGCCATTGCTGGCTCAGCTCCATCTCCACCTCCTGCGGAACCACCGATAACACGTACCAGATCCTTTGTTGTTAATTTTTTTGGTGTTTGTTGCTTTTCTCTCATATTTAACTCCTTAGTTGTTTGGAGCCTCAGAATATCACAGCAGTTATTGAATTATTCTAAAGTAAATGAAAAATACAGATTACAACCAAACAATGTTCATTAACTTAAATATAACATTATATTTAAGCGTTAGTATAGTCTTAAGTTACGCATTAAGGTTAAAGGTACATATTTTTTAACCCAGGTTAAAATACATCCCCGCGCGTGCTCGGCATTCTGTTAACAAACACAACGGAGCCGACAGCTATGCTCACTCAACAACAGCTCGACCATTACAGACAGATTCCTGAAATTGCGGCAGCACTCACAGGCTACAGCGATGCATTTTGCCGCAGTGTGCTCACCATTTTGTATTTAGAGGGCGGCCTGCGCGATGACGGCGGTTTAAATAATGTTGCCACAGACCGTGGCGGCTTAACTAAATTTGGCATTAGCCAGCGCGCATACCCTAAAACCGATATTCCCAATTTACAAATAGGCACGGCCATTCGTTACTACTACCGCGACTATTGGGAGCCAATGCACTGTGACGAGCTAAACAGCGGCGTTGCGCTCATGCTATTCGACGGCGCTGTACAGCACGGCATTAATAGCATGACGCGCATAGTACAGCGCTCCGCAGGCGCTGATGTAGACGGTGTATTTGGCTCACGCACCCTCAAAAAATGCCTCGCTATTTTGCCTAACTTATTTATGTGCGAGCTAATCAGCCGCCGCGCCTATCGTTACGCACGCATATGCCTCGACAACCCAACCCAACAGCCCAACCTGCGCGGCTGGATGAACCGCCTAGGCCACATCACCGAGCGCTGTTATGCAGAGGTGTATCGTGGGTAAAAACTGGGAATGGAGCCTAAACCAAGGCCGCATCAAACGCCTAAAAGCTGAAGTTACGGCCCGCCAAAACGGTCAGCCATTTGATGCCAGCCAAATACCACTGCACAGCCACGACGGCACGATGCAATCAAAATTTGCCCACGGCTGGCACTCGGTAACAGAAACCGACATACGCCGCAAACTGAGTGGTGATAGCACATACATAGATGTGCGCCGCCGTTTAGCACTGCAATTTGGAGAACGTGATGAGTGATTGGCTAGGTATTGGCACCGTAATTGGCAATTTATTGGATGATGTTTTTACGTCAGACGAAGAGCGGCTAAAGCTCAACTTAGAGCTAACCCGCATAGACAACTTAATTGAAAGTGACCGCCTTGCGCTTGAGGCAAAAATTATTGAACTACAGGGCCAAGTGCTTGCCGCACAATCTCAAATTATTACCGCTGAAGCCAAAGGCGAAAGCCTGCTACAACGCATATGGCGACCCATCACTATGCTGACCTTTCTAGTACTCATTGTGCTGGACTCGTTCGGTGTGCTGGCGTTTAGACTCAGCGAACAAGCATGGGAGCTGTTGCAACTCGGTATTGGTGGCTATGTTGTTGGCCGAACAATTGAGAAGACAGCCCCAAGCGTTAAAAGCATGGCTGTTTCAGCAATTCAAAACATAAGGAAACCAAGCGATGGATGAAGCCGACAGAGCACAAAAGCTCATTGACGACTCGATGAGCCGCAAGCTTGCTGAGCATAGTAAACAATTCGCCGGCGCTGATGTGGATTTAGACGAGTGCGAAGAATGCGGCGCTGAGATACCTGAAGCCAGAAAGGCAGCCATTCACAATTGCACAACCTGCGTTGATTGCCAATCGCTGATTGAGCGCAGGCAACGAGTAAACGGAGTTTAACCATGTACGAGTTCTTTCAAAAGTGGCAAACCGTGATTGTGTGGGCGCTCGGTGTGATGGGTGTATTCATCATGGCATTTTTGTATGTACGGTTCCCGTCTCGTAAAGAGTTTAACAGCTACAAAGCAACGGCACAGCAGCAGGTGAGCGACACGCAAACAAACGTACAAAACCAGCTCAGCACACATAAAACCGAGTTACACGAGCAACTAGGTGCATACAAAAGTGAGCTACAGGAACAATTAGCCGAAGTTAAACGCGCGGTGAGTGACGATGTAAGAGATCTTGAACGGCAAATTGAAAAAATGCCCACCAAAGATGATTTACACGAACTGGAACTAAAAATTGAAGGCTTAAACACCAACATTGAATCGGTAAAGCCTGCGTTGAGTAACGTGCAAAAGCTCACTGATTTACTAATGGAAAACGAACTGAGAGAGAAACGCAATGAATGAGACATTCACAACCTTATTAACGTTAACAGGTGCAGGCTTTGGGTTAGGCATTGGAGCTTACTTTGGTGTTTCAGTCGCCAGCGCATTAGACGAGCTGTTCCTTTGCACATTACGCAAAATGCTGAACTTTATTTTGAAATTGAGAGGTAAACGCAATGCCGATTGAATTAGTACAAGCTGAACACCAGCGCATTAGCATATTAATTGCGCTTAAAGAGTCGTCAGATTACGGCGCAAATACAAGCATGTTGCGAGATGTACTTAAACGATTTGGGCTTGGTTGTAGCCTTGACCAACTTAAAACCCTGCTGAATTGGCTGGAACAAAACGGCTACGTAAAAAATGAAAAGCTCAGCGAAAATACATGGGTTGCCCGTATTACTGCCACTGGTATTGATGTTGCTGACGGCTCAAGTACTGTGCCAGGTATTAAACGCCCTGCACCTCGGAGCATGTAGCTATGACCGAGAGTACACGCAGAGGCAAACCCTCTAAGATTGATGCATTGCCTGAAGACATCAAAAAAATGTTAGATGAAATGCTGCGTAATAACGGCAATTCTCAAGCCGATATTTTAGATGCGATTAATCGGCGTATTCTCGATGCGGGCATGGATGAAGAGGCCACAATCTCGCGCAGTGGCCTCAGTCGCCATGCGCAAAAAACTGAGGCCATAGGTAAACGATTACGAGAACTGCGAGCAACAACGCAAGCGTTAACAGCAGAGCTAGGCGACAAGCCGACTGGCGACACCACAAAAATGATCTTAGAGATGGGTCGTTCACAATTGTTTACCGCCATGCAAAAGCAAATGCTCAACCCAGACGACGATGACGACGTTGACATTGGCATGATTAAAGACGCCATGCTTGCAGCACAGCGACTTGAGTCTACAGCCATGGCAGCACACAAACGTGAAAAAGACATTCGCAAAGCATTTGCTGAAGAAGCGGCAGCTAAAGTTGAAGAAAGTGCCATACAAGCGGGCCTAACCGCTGAAGGTGCTCAGCTCATTAAGAACCAAATATTAGGTATTGCGTAATGGCTGATATTGTTGATAAAAAACAGCGTACGCAAGTAGAAGAGCAAGAAGTTATTGCAGAGATTGCGCTATCTGATTTACAACAAAAATTAGAGCAATGCGACGAGTTTGAGAAAAAATTTGGCCTGCCTATATTCATACCGTTTGATCCTAACGAGCTGCTACTAGGCTATCAAAAGCGCTGGATTGCAGATCAATCACCTCTCAAGATTGCAGAAAAGAGCCGCCGTACAGGTATCACATGGGCTGAAGCGGCAGACGCTGTACTAGAAGCTAGTAAAAGCAAAGGCGCTCAAGGCACCAACCACTTTTATGTTGGCTCAAACAAAGAAATGGCCCGCGAGTTTATTGAAGCGGCGGCCATGTGGGCCAAAGCATTCAACAAAGCAGCAGGAGAGATACAAGAAGAGCTGTTTATTGATGACGGGCAAGATGGCAAAGAGATTTTAACCTTTGTTATTTACTTTGCCAGTGGGTTTAAAATTCAGGCTCTCAGCTCTAATCCTGCAAACTTGCGTGGTATGCAAGGTAACGTAACCGTTGACGAAGCAGCATTCCATGACCGACTAGCGGAAGTATTAAAGGCTGCGCTCGCGCTCACTATGTGGGGCGCTAAAGTGCGTTTGATCAGCACGCATAATGGCGTAGACAACCTATTCAATGAGTTAATTCAAGATAGCCGCGCGGGTAAAAAACGTTTCTCAGTGCATACTATTACCCTAGCTGATGCGTGCAAAGAAGGGCTATACCAACGTATTTGCCAACGGCAAAAGAAGAAATGGACACGAGAAGCCGAGAGCAAGTGGATTGATGACTTGCTCAATGACACGGCCAGTCAAGAAGATGCCCGGGAAGAGTATTTTTGTGAGCCTAAAAAAGGCGGTGGTACTTACATACCCCGTGTGCTGATTGAAGCGGCCATGAAAAAAGGCATTCCTATTATCCGTTATGAAGCGCCAGACGACTTTATTAGTTGGACGGAGCAAGCACAACGCTCAGAAATAGACGCATGGATAAAAGAACATCTCGATCCGCTTCTTGAAAAACTCAACCCAGAATTAAATCACGCGTTTGGTGAGGATTTTGCGCGCCGTGGCGATTTAACCGTATTTGTGCCATTAGAAATTGCGTTTGATTTATATAAGCGTGTGCCGTTCTTAGTCGAGCTAACTAACCTCACTTACGACATGCAGCGCCATGTAATGCTGCACTTAACCATGCGCTTGCCTCGTTTGATAGGCTTGGCATTTGATGCAACAGGTAATGGTGGCTATTTGGCTGAAGCCGCTGCACTGCACTTTGGCACAGAAATGGTTGAGCAAGTGATGCTTAACGACAATTGGTATCGTGAGTGGATGCCAAAGCTTAAAGCCGAGTTTGAAGACCAAAACATAGATATACCCAAGCACCAAGATATTCTCGCTGATATGCAAAAGATCAGTGTTCGCAATGGCACCCCAAAAATTGATAAAGGCTCAGACAAAGGCAGTGATGGCCGCCAGCGTCACGGCGACTTTGCAGTGGGCCTCGCTATGGCTAACCGCGCTAGCTGGATGGAAGGTAGCGCCATTGAGTTTACCGCACTGCCTAGCGCCAACGGCAACTACGATCCTGACGATGACGAATACGAATTAGACGCGCTGGAAGCCAGCGGAGGATGTTATTAATGCAATCGAGTATTGTAGATATTCACGGCCAGCCGTTTGAGCTGGCTATAGACGAGCAACAAACTGACGATAACGCCCGCGTTCAGCAGTTGATGAAGCGGTATTCTGATCACCCAACACAGGGGCTAACACCACAAAAGTTAACGCGGCTCATGCGCCGTGTTGAGCAAGGCGACTTGGCAGCGCTGGCAGACCTTGCCACAGACATGGAAGACAAAGACAGCCATTTGATTGCAGAGCTGGGCAAACGCCGCCGTGCTGTGCGTTCACTCCCTTGGATAATCAAACCACCGCGTAATGCGTCTGAGCAAGAGAAAAAAGATGCAGCACTAACCACCGAAATTTTAGAGGATGCAACATGGTTTAATGATCTGCTGTTCGACTTGACTGACGGTGTTTTAAAATCATTCAGTGCGTGTGAGCTGCAATGGGAGTTCTACGAGAAAACCCATGTAATAAGCGCCGCCAATTTTAGAGAGCAAGGGCTGTTCCAAACCGCGCCCGATAACCGCAACGAACTGCGACTGCGTAGCGATGACCCAAGTGGCGTGGCACTCAACCCATTCGGCTGGGTAACGCATGTTAGCCGCAGTAAATCGGGGTATCTGCATCGAGCAGGGTTAACCAGCAACTTGGCGTGGCCACACTTATTTAAAAACTATTCAATACGCGACCTCGCAGAGTTTTTAGAGATATACGGGCTACCCAGTAAAATTGGTAAATACCCAAGCGGCGCAAGCACCAAAGAAAAAGCCACATTAATGCGGGCTGTTTTATCAATCGGCCACAACGCAGGCGGTATAATACCGCGTGGTATGGAGATTGATTTTAAAGAAGCGGCAAAGGGCCAAGCCGACCCGTTTTTAAACTTTGTTGCGTGGTGTGAAAAAACACAAAGTAAAGCGCTGCTGGGCGGCACACTGACAGGCCAAGCCGATGGCGCAACGTCTACTAACGCACTCGGCCGTGTGCATCAAGATGTAATGGACGACATTATAGAAAGTGATGCAATGGAGCTTGCAGCAACAATCACACGCGATATTGTTTACCCATTGTTTGCGCTCAACGGCAGCTCGTACACAGGCCCGCGACGAGCACCGCGCTTTGAGTTTGATTTAAGCGAAGCGGAAGACATAAAGCTGTATGCCGAAAGTGTGCCCAAGCTCGTTGATGTGGGTATGCCCATACCCGTGCGCTATGTGCAAGATAAGTTGCAAATACCAGCCCCAGAAAATGACGAACCCGTTTTAACGCGCGTGAGTGCGACCCCAGCAGAACCCGCCGCACTCAAAACCGCAGCACTCAAAACAACTGAGCCACAAGCGCCTGACGATGATTTGGGAGTTATAGAACAGCAGCTACGCACGGTTGCGGGGCCGCTAATGGACACGCTTATAGAGCCAGTTAAGCAAGCGGTTTTAAAAGCTAACAGCTTAGAGCAGTTGCGCGATTCAATTATTAATCTGGCGGGCGAACTAGACACCAGCGAGCTAGGCGCTCAAATGCAACTCGCCATAGCGGCCAGTACGCTATTGGGCCGCATGGAGGTAAACGATGGCCGTTGAATATGGCGCGCTACCATTTAAAGAGGCTATCCAATTTTTTAGGGATAAACTCAGCCTACCCAGCGAGAGTTGGGATGAAATATGGCAAGAGGCCCACGACCACGCATTTATTGTGGCTGGTGCCATCGAGGACGATTTGCTAGAGAGCCTGCGCGATACAGTAGACAAAGCCATTATTGATGGCATTAGCTTAAAAGAGTTTCAAGCCCAGTTTATTGAGATAGTTAAACGCGCTGGCTGGGATTACAACGGCACACAGAGCTGGCGCAGCCATGTGATTTACGAGACTAATTTGCGTCAGTCGTACAACGCGGGCCGCTGGCAGCAATTGCAAGCTGTAAAAGAGACTCGGCCGTATTGGATGTATCGACACGGCGACAGCGAGAACCCACGCAAATTACATTTAAGCTGGCACACGCTAGTGCTACCAGCAGACGACCCTTGGTGGCGCGAACACTACCCCAGCAATGGCTGGGGCTGCAAATGCAGAGTGTTTGCAGTAAACGACAGAGATTTGCAGCGCCTTGGCTTGCCCGTAGGTACTGCGCCTAACGATGGCACATACGACTGGGTAAACAAGAAGACAGGTGAAGTACATACGGTGCCATTAGGTATCGACCCTGGCTTTGACTATGCACCAGGTGCAATCAAACCTAGTGAACGGCTAGCACAAATACGGAGCGAGCAATGAGCGGCGTTAAACTCAATATTAATTTTGACAGCAAACAGATAGCCCGCTCACTCAACCAAATTGTTGATAGCGTGCAAGACCGCACCGCGCTACACCGCGACATAGGCGAATACATGCAGCTATCCACCGCTGAGCGTTTTGCCAAAGAGCAAGCGCCTGATGGCACACCATGGGAGCCACTGAAAGAGTCAACGAAAAAGCGTAAGACAAAAAACCGTAATAGCATTTTGCGCGAGAATGATTTTTTACGTGACACCCTCGCGTACGACGCTGACAGTGATGCCATGGAGTTTGGTTCTAATCGAGTACAGGCCGCACTCATGCAATGGGGTGGTACAGATGACATGGCACCAGGGCCAGCCGCAGTAGAAGCCCGTGAGTTTGTAGGCGTCAGTAACGATGATGTTGACGAAATAATGATACGTGCAGACGATTTTGCAATGTCCGCTGTACGCCACTAGAGCGTACTCAGCACGTTTATAGCTGCGATGGTGTGACTCAAGCAGAGATAATGGCGTTAAACCCGTTTCGGAACGTTTCTAACGAATGTATTTTGCGCTATTTGTCGAGGTTAAATACTTTTTTCAATGCTGTAGCAACAATACCCACTTTCTCATTTTGATCTTCTCTTCTTGATACTTCATATCTGCTAAACTTATCCTTGTACTCAAAATCGTGCAAATTTGCATGTACTATTTCACGAACAGGTATACTGATTAAGAACTTGTGTAGGTTCACTGGTTCATCATCGACTTCTAATTCATCTTCTAATCCGTCCTCTGACTCAACCTCTAGTGCTTCTATAAATTCATCCTCTAACTCATCCCATACAGGCTCGTAGTTTGTGACAATCTCTAGACGGTTCTCCTCCTTACTCCTGTAACCACTGCGCAATGGGAGTACCATAATATCGTTTAAGTGCGTGCCACCTGTAAAGGCATAACCTATATATACTTTGCCATTAGATAGTGTAAAAGCGATGGGAAGACCAAAATCCCAACTCTGATAAAAAATAGACGTAAACTCTGGTGAGTCATCCGTGTGGGCTATTTCTCTAAATGCCAGAGCGCGAACGTATTGACGAGATTCGCCTGTAACAGAAGTAGCACTGAACATAAGTATGAATGGTATTAAAAAAGAAAGGAGCAATGCGAACAGTACAATTTGCGCTAGGTTGATTCCATACAGGGGAAAGTATATTTGAGGGAACACCTTTCGAACAATAGTCATTACACCATTTGTAAAAAAGCCAGCCTGATTATCGAAGCAATTAAGAAAATATAAAATGACAGTTGCTATTATCATTAAAATAGATCCCCATACAGCAGAGTTTAAAAATGTATGATAACCGTCAGATTTGCAGAACTTGGGGTTAGTTAAGTGACAGCGGATGCAAAAAACATAACCTACAATCGTCACTAAAAGCACTAGTAATATAGTGGGCTTTATCATAAATATCCTTTTTCTCCAGTAACCTAAAAGGGAGCCTCAAGCTCCCTTTTAGTTAACTTCTAGAACGAATTAATCAGGCTCGTTCTCTTTGTTCTTCAGCTTTTCTTAGCGACTTAATTTGCTTTTTAACAACGACACTTTCTCGGAATGATTTTTCATCAACGTGAAAAGATCCATCTCGGCGAGAAAGGACATGTATTTCAGCGTTCTTACTCTCATCAATCCCTGGGGCTAGAAACTGCTTAATGGATTGTAAAATTTCACCCATACTCGACCTCCTAAAACCAGCTAAATTTAACTGGGTGGCGCATTTTAACGCCTCTCCATATATAGTCAAGGACACATTTGACCTGCTGTCAACTCCCTCGACTCCTATGTAATATTGTTTCCACATCCAACAATATTACATAGGATAAATACACATATCTATGGGCAATGTCTTACATATAGCAATGTTTTACACACTGTAAGCCCACTAGATTTTTTTAACCCAGGTTAAAATACATTTTTTCCTCTCAAATAGATACTGACACCACGAACTAACACATGGTGTCAGCAATGCATAACCCTACGAGAGACCGCAAGCAACAGACAGGACGAACGCGCCCTATGGACGGGGCATTTTTGGCGGTTTTATCTAACAGACCCAGCGGCCAGATTGGCACCGCTATTTGTCGGCTAAACGATATTGTTGTTGACGAACACGGTGTAAGCCCGCGCGTACAAGTATTGCCAGACGGTTTTTTTAGCGCTGGCGATGGCCGCCCCGCAGATACTGAACACAAAGCATGGCTGATGGACCAAGCTGCGTGGGCCATGCTTAAACAACGGTTAGATACACGCCAAAACGACCTGCACTTTGACTATGAACATCAAACTATTTTTGCTGAGAGCAACGGCAAAGAAGCCCCCGCTGCAGGTTGGATAAAACCCACTGCATTTGAATATGTGCCAGGGCAAGGTGTGTTCGCGCTCAATGTTAAATGGAATACCAAAGCTGCCGCACATCTACGTGACGATGAATACCGCTTTGTTAGCCCAGTATTCGACTATGGCTACGATGGCCGCCCCATCAAATTTAGACACTTTGCATTAACCAACGACCCTGGCTTGGACGGTATGGCCAAGGTGGTTGCTCTCAAAACCGAAACCATCGGAGATAAACCAATGAACGAAGCATTGCAATTGCTCGCTGCACTCGGTGTGGTTGTGCCTGACGGCCAAACACCGACTGATGAGCATTACACAAAAGCCACTGCGACCCTAAAAACGTTGCAAACCAAGGCTGACGAAGCAGACAGCAAAACCAAACAGCTAAACGACGCAAACGAGCAAGTGGCCGCACTCAAAGCCGCTGGCGGCAACAACCAAGTTGATTTAACCACGTGGGTACCGCGCGCTGACTATGACGCATTAGCAACCGAAACCGCGACCCTACGCACTGAAAACAGCACGCTATCTATTGAGCAGCAAATTGAAACAGCCCGTGAAGAGGGCCGAATTTCAAACGCTGAGAGCAACTACTTTACGCGATTAGGCGAGCAGCACGGCGCGGCGGTACTAAAAACACAACTCGATGCGCGCACACCGATTGCGGCATTAAAGAGCCAACAAACCACAACCACGCAAACACCACCGAAAGGCCAAGATAGCGGCGAGCTAGACAGCGCTGATTTGGCCGTGCTCAAAGCGTCGGGCCTCGATGTTGACGCATTCAAAAAACAAAAAGGAGCACAACAATGAGCGCTATAGCAACTCGTGATGGCCGCTTTCGTGGCTACCCATTGGCAGGTGGCACAAAGCTCATCGCAAACAAGCCTGCAATTTTAAGCGGCGGATTATTGGTTTCAGTTGGGGCTGTTGGCGTATGCGCTGGTGTGATGCGCGAAACCGTGGATAACAGCCAAGGTGTTGATAAGACCATTCGAGGCTCGGTTGAAATTGGCGAGCACATGTTCCCGAACAGTGGTGACATTAACGAAACCCATGTGGGGCAACCCGCATTTTTTGTTGATGCAACCAGCAACCTTTCTATTGATTCAGCAACCAATACCCGCTCAACGGCTGGGACTATCACCGAAGTGGATAGCCGAGGCGTTTGGGTCAATCTAGGAGTTTAACATGGACATTACCGCAGACGTCGTTCGTTCAATTTATACAGGCGTGCAAACAGCATTCCAGCAAGGTCGTTCGCTCTATACACCAACATGGTCACAAATTGCTACCGAGGTGTCATCAACGACAGCCACCGAAGATTACGCCTGGATGGGTGAGTTCTCAAAACTACGAGAGTGGATTGGTGACCGCGAAGTGAACAAAATGGAATTGCACACTTACTCACTGAGAAATAAAAAGTTTGAAGCGACTGAAGGCATTTTAAAAGACTACATCGAAGACAACAGACTAGGTGGCGTGTTTAAGAAATTTGAAGACATGGGCTATGCGGCGGCAACACATCCTGACGAGTTAGTTTATGAGTGTTTAGCTAACGGTACTAAGAACCTATGTTATGACGGCCAACCATTTTTTGACCCTGAACACCCTGTGGGTGAAGGTAAAGACCAAAAGCTAGTTTCTAACATCCAAGATGGGTCGGGCGTGCCTTGGTACTTGCTGGATGCAAGACGTCCACTCAAGCCGCTGATTTTTCAAAAACGTCGAGATTATAAACTCACAGCAAAAACAGATGATGGCACGTCAGACCGCGTATTTATGGCCGACGAATATTTGTATGGCGTTGATGCCCGTGTAAATGCGGGTTACGGATTTTGGCAACAGGCATTTATGTCTAAAGCCGAACTTACTGCCGACAACTTCAATGCGGCATTTAAGCAAATGAGGCAACTGAAAAGCCAAAAAGGCCGCCCTTTAGGTTTTAAACCGAGCCTGCTTGTTGTTGGTGCTGAGCACTTAGCCGCAGCCAATCAGCTAATTAAAGCCATGCAAAAAGAAGGTGGCGCGAGCAACACCAATTACAACCAAGTACAAGTCCTAGATTCTGAGTGGTTGGACTAAGCCCAAAAACATGGGGCTTAGCCCCTCTTTTAAAAAGGTAGGAGCATGTTATGGAAACTCGTTTGCCGTCTGTCACGGTACATAATCCGCGTCAGCAACACTATCACCGAGCTGGTTTTAAATTTGAGTCGGGTAAAACCGAATTATCAGCCGAACAACTTACTGAAGATGCGCTGGCGATATTACACGCTGATCCCCACATTCGCGTCACGGAAAATTCGCCAGTTGAGCTTCCTAGCCAAGGGGCCAGTGTGGACACACAAAATGTGGGTGATGATTTGATTCTAGATTGTTCAAGTGCGCCTGAGGGATTGGAGCACATTATCGCGTCAATCCATCTATTGAACGATAAATCAACATTAACCAAAAAACCCAAATGCGATGAACTGACATTCACTGTTGAAGGTGTTGATGGTGAACAGAAACCAACCGCTGAGCAGCGCGATGCGGCGTGGACGTGGTATCAAGAAAACGTAGTTAAGGCGGGTTGATTATGTACTGCACGCGTGATGATTTGATAGCACAGTTTGGTGAGGCTGAATTAGTCAAACTCACGGCTGAACGTGACGAACATGCAATAAACGAACCCCGTTTAACAAATGCCATAGCCAGCGTTAACGAGGTAATTGATGCGCATGTGGCTATGCGCTATCCGCTACCACTGCCCACTGTGCCTGGCATTTTAAAGCGCATTGCTGTCAACATTGTGCGTGCAGACATAGACCAACGCCCAGCAGAGCGTGTGACTGAGGATAAAAAATCAGCCATGCAATTGCTGAAAAGTATCAGCAAAGGTGAATTGAGCCTAGGACTTGAAGCCAGCGAGCCAGAGCCACAAGCATTGGACTTGGCCGAAATGGAATCGGCAGGTTCAGTGTTCAGCCGTAAAAATACAGGCGGTTGGATATGAGTTTATCGGCCTATTTGCGCTCAGTACGCGACACACTCAGCGATACATTTACCGATTTGCGCGAATGTGAGTTACACCCAGGCACAGTAAATAGCGACGAGCTACGCCGCATTGGTGCTGCTACCCCTGCGATGCTTGTCACGCTTGGCTATGTAGAACCCCCTGAATATATTCATGAGGGCTATGACCGTGCAGTTATCCCGATGGTGTACATCATTACGGGTGGCGATGCCGACCAACAAATAGAAGACGCGGTGAATTATGTGGACGGTATCACCGAGCTCATTGAGAGCGATGGTTTTGGTTACGAGCTGGCACATAGCGCCTCAGACGTTGCTGCCAAAAACTTGTTTACCACCGCTACGGGCCGACACGCTACGAGTTTATGGGTTGTGCGCTGGCGTCAATTGGTGCGCTATGTAGAACCCCAAGCACCCGCAGAGCCGCCCCCAACCGATTTATACGTGGGCATTGCGCCAGAGATTGGTGCAGGCCATGAACCTGATTATTTCGAGGTGACGCCATGAGTTTTGAAATAGCAGAGTTGATGCGCCGATTTGCCAATATGCTCATGCTAGGCACCATTGAAGAAGTGGACCACGAAGCGCAAAAAGTGCGGGTAAAAATCGGCGAGCTGGTTACTGGCTGGTTGCCATGGCCCGCAGAGCTGGGGCGCAATTTTATTCGCTGGCGTCCGCTCAAGCCAGGCATTCAATGTTTGATTGCCTGCCCCGCAGGTGAGCCAACGCAGGCCGTGATTATTCAATTGCTATACACAACCGAGTTTCATTCCCCAAGTACCAGTGAGCACATGGACGTGACACTTTTTAACGATGGCACACACATTCAGTACGACAGTGAAAACAGCGTACTCGATGTGAACTGCGCGAAAGATGTGGTGATTAATATTGCGGGTAATCTCACCACGCATGTTGTGGGTGATGTGACGGCGACGGTAGATGGCTCAACCAGTTTGACCAGCGCCGGTGATTTTAACATTGAAGCTGGCGGCAACTTTAATGTGAAAGCCAGCCAAACCAACATCGAAAGCCCAGTGACACAAACAGGTGGTGATATGACGTCTGACGGTATATCAGCCCAAAAACACATACACGGCGACGTTAGTGCAGGTGTTGCAACATCGGGGAAACCACAATGATGAATGCAAACACAGGCCATGTAATTAGTGCCAAAGACCATTTAAAACAAAGTATTCGCGACATTCTCACCACACCGCTGGGTAGCCGTGTAATGCGCCCCGATTACGGTTCTAAATTACCGCGTTTAATCGATGCGCCAAGCAACAATCAAACACTCGTTGAGATATACGCCGCCGTTGCTGGCGCGCTCAGACAATGGGAGCCGCGTTACAAACTCACCCGTGTAAAAGTGGCTAGCCACGGCAAGGGCCAAACGATGATTGATTTAGAAGGTATGTATTTAGTTGATGGCAAACCATTGATGTTAGAAGGGCTGATTGTATGAGTATCACCAATTTTTCAGCGATTGATTTAGACAAATTGCCGCCACCAAACATCATTGAGCCGTTGAGTTTTGAGCAGATTAAAAACGAGATGCTAAGCGAGTACAAAACACGCTATGAACACGCTGAAATTAATCTGGCAAGTGAACCTGCCGTTAAATTGATTGAAGTGTTTGCGTATCGAGAGCTGATGGTGCGCCAGCGCGTCAACGAGGGGGCTGAAGCGGTGCTATTAGCAAAAGCCACCGACGTGGAGCTGGATTATTTGGGTGCGCGATTTGGTGTTGAACGCCAAATGATTGATGCAGGTGACGCTGAGGCTAACCCACCTGTACCACCCACATTTGAAACAAACGAACGTTACCGCGAACGTATTCAATTGGCACTCGAAGGGTTCAGCACCGCAGGCCCTGTAGGCGGTTATGTATTTCATGCACTCAAGGCCAGTCCGCTCGTTAAAGACGTGGCGGTTGATGCCCCACAGTTTACAGTTACACAGCTAACTGAAGAACAACAAACCCAACTACCTACTGGTACTACCGTTTTACACTGTACGTATGACGCGGGGTTGAGCGACCCACAACCAGGTGATGTTGCCATTACCGTGCTATCAACTGAGGGAAGCGGCGCACCAAGTAGTGAGCTAAACGCCGCAGTAATTGCAGCACTCAGTGCCGATGATGTACGCCCACTCACGGACCATGTGCGACTCCGTGCCACTGACATTACTGAATATGCGCTAAGCGCGACGTTACATTTATATCCTGGCCCTGATGCTGAAAGCGTTCGTGCTCAAGCACAAGCAAGCGCCGAGAACTGGGTGAATGAAAACCACAAACTAGGCCGAGATATAACGCTGTCAGGGCTGTATGCCGCACTGCATTTGCCAGGTGTGCAACGTGTTGAATTGCACTCGCCAACAACAGATTTGGTGATGCTCGGTCATCAAGCGGTATATTGCACAAACGTGGCTGTAACCCTTGGGGGTCGCCATGTCTGAGCAATTACTCCCCCGTACAAGTAGCAAAAATGAAAAAGCGCTGGAACAGGCAAGCGCCCGGGTAAACGACGTGCTTGTGCAAATCGGCGATTTATGGTCAGCAGAGCGATGCCCCGAACATTTATTGCCGTGGTTAGCCCATGCGCTCAGCGTCGATGAATGGGACAGCACATGGCCTGAAGCCATCAAGCGCCGTGTAATTGCTGAGAGTATCCCCACACACAGGATTAAAGGCACAGCGGGCGCAGTTAAAAACGCGCTAGCGGCACTCAATGCACACATAGAACTAGAGGAATGGTGGCAACATGGCGGCGTACCGCACACAGCAAAACTGATTGCATTAGTGCGTAATAACTTAAACCAAACTGGCGATTCACTGCTTACACCAGCGCTGCAAGCTCAGCTATGGCGCATTGTTGCGGCGATGAAACCAACGAGAAGCCACATTGATTTTAATGTGGGTGTGCAGATGGACCAGCCCATGTCGATTGCCTCTGCAACAACAAGCTGTAATGTACAGCGCATGGATTTTGCGGGTGGGCCTGATAACTCGCTGCACACCAGCGGCCACGTAATTCTGTCAGCGCACAGCAACATTGCCAATAGTCGAGCCGAGTTAACTGGCGCACCTGATAACTCGCTACACACCAGCGGCCACGTTATTCAGTCCGCACACAGCAACATTGCCAATAGTCGAGCCGAGTTCACTGGCGCACCTGATAATGCGTTGCACACCAGCGGTCATGTTATTCAGTCCGCACACAGCAACATTGCCAATAGCCGAGCCGAGTTAACTGGCGCACCTGATAATGCGTTGCACACCAGTGGTCATGTTGTTCAATCTGCGACGAGCAACATTGCGAATAGTCGAGCCGAATTAACAGGCGCGCCAGACAACACACTGCACACCAGTGGCCATGTTATTCAGTCAGCGCTGAGCGCTGTAGCCAATGCTCACGCACAATTCTCAGGTTCACCAGACAACACATTATCGAACAGCTCACACTGTATTGCTGCGAGCCTAAACACAATTTGTTTTCAACAGAATAGGATGGTATGCCAATGAGCGACTATACACCCATCATCACCCAAGCTGGCATTAATGCCGCCGCGAATGCCAAAGACTCGGGTATTCATATCAACATTTCGCACATTGCTGTAGGCACTGTGGGTTATACCCCCACGCGTGACCAAGCAACATT
Source organism: Pseudoalteromonas sp. SANK 73390 (assembly GCF_054966645.1). Classification (NCBI taxonomy): domain Bacteria; kingdom Pseudomonadati; phylum Pseudomonadota; class Gammaproteobacteria; order Alteromonadales; family Pseudoalteromonadaceae; genus Pseudoalteromonas; species Pseudoalteromonas sp. SANK 73390. The sequence goes on along the minus strand of NZ_ARPN01000117.1, from coordinate 73 downwards.
ACGTAACGAACGTGACCGCTCGCAAGTCGTGAGCGTAGCCGATGCAGGCCCTGGCCAAATACATATCACCGCA
>NZ_ARPN01000116.1:0-10346 GCF_054966645.1 Pseudoalteromonas sp. SANK 73390 | reverse complement strand
GAGCAGTAGCTCCTAAGCTAAAGTTAATCAAAAAAACAGATGGTGGTTATCGCTTTATTCGATTGTTATTTTTATTAGATGAAGCATAAACTGGTGCAAATTTTTGAGGTTGCTTTTTTATAAACTGCCTCAATATAGTCAGTACAGCTTTAGTGCATGGATATGTGCTAAAAAATTGGACAAAAAAACCTAACTATTTGGAGAAAACAATGGGTGTATTAGTAGGCCGTCAGGCTCCAGACTTTACAGCAGCAGCAGTACTAGGTAACGGCGAGATCGTAGATAGCTATAATCTACATGAAAAAATCAAAGGTAAAAAAGCAGTTATCTTCTTTTATCCACTAGATTTCACTTTTGTTTGCCCTTCAGAGTTGATCGCTTTCGACAAGCGTTTTGAAGAATTTCAAAAACGTGGTGTAGAAGTGATTGGTGTTTCAATCGATTCTCAGTTCTCACACAATGCTTGGCGTAATACACCAGTAAATGAAGGCGGTATTGGTCCAGTAAAATATGCACTAATTGCAGACGTGAAGCACGAAATTTGTCAGGCGTATGACGTTGAGCACCCGGAAGCCGGTGTTGCATTTCGTGGTTCTTTCCTAATAGACGAAGAAGGTAATGTACGTCACCAAGTAGTTAACGATTTACCACTGGGTCGTAACATTGATGAAATGCTTCGTATGGTTGATGCATTGGCATTCCACAGCGAGCATGGTGAAGTTTGTCCTGCAGGTTGGACTGAAGGTAAAGCGGGTATGGATGCAAGCCCAGAGGGTGTTGCTAAGTTCCTATCTGAAAACGAAGGCGCGCTATAATAAGCACTTTGTTTTGTAAAACCCGCTTTTAGGCGGGTTTTTATTTTCCAACGCTCTTCTGTTGTTTCGATATTCACCATCACTTTACCCTATACTCAACTTTTGCCCCACTAAGCGCATTAGCTCTATGCTTAAATATATAAAAAGCGTACTTACTACAGGCAAGGCTAGCAGGCTCACCAATGTTAACTCATTTGCCATGACTTTTTACCTCTGTGGAAAGTATTGTTTGATTTTGAGTTAATTCAGCTGCTTGTATGTAGGCATTATCTAGGGAAAAAGAAACAGACTCACGTGTTGTGGCTTTTAACTCTTCAATGCTGCTGTGAATACTGTTCGTAATTGTATTACTTATAAGGCTAGATAATTCACTGGTTACATCGGTGTTTAGTTGATTAGCCACAGTAGATGCACTGATGCCAGATAATAGTACGATTGCTGCTAATTTCGTTGATGTTTTCATAATACGGTTCCTTTTATAAGTTAGTCGCTATAGACGTTACAAAGGTTGTGCTAGATTTTAAAAAAATATACCCAATTGTTTATTAAGGGTTTTATTTTTTGGAGTGTTAAGTTCGTAAGACTTGGCTACGAAGCTTGGCGAAAATACTAACTTTTTCGTTAACTTCGCTATAGCAATTAATCGTCCTTAACTTTGAAAAATGGCAGGGTTATACATAATTTTTCACTGTACTTGAGAGGATAATGATAAAAATTGACGAATATATTAGTGCGGTCTTTGGCAGTGATACTCCAGAAGTATTTTTATACGCAAAGCATTAAAACAGCAGGGCAATTAGTTATATCAACTGTATTAAATTTATGACCAGATATTGCGATAGGTCAATGACTTAGTAATCAGGCCCAAAGTTCGGTATGTCGCAGGGCAAGATCACGAATTTTACCTTGACTAAAACTCAGGATTGTAAGGTGAGTTCAAAATATTATCTTATTAGATTAAAGCATAACTGCCTTTTTGGGTAAGCTCTACAAAGTATGTTTTGAATAACCCAAAGTGTGTAATTGACGAATGAAGTGTTTGGCGCAAGGACAAGGAACCCCGTTGTATGGCCAAAATTGAAGGGTAATTGGTATCGATAAATGGCTTAAGGTTTTGTTAAGCGGCTAACTAAAGCGAAGGTGCGTTATAGTAAGCATTTTATTGCCAACGCACCTTGGTTATTCTTGTTGTTACCACTATTTCACCCCATACTCAGTTTTTGCCCCACAAAACGTAGTAACTCTATGCTGCCATATGCAAAAAATATACTGATCACAGGTAATGCAAGTAGGCTCACAAGCATTAACTCATTCGCCATTGTTCGTAGCCTCTTTAGCCAGTGTTGTTTGCTTTTTAGTTAACTTATTCGCTTGTGTGCTGGCATTATTTAAAGAGAAAGAAACTGACTCAAGAGTTGTTGCTTTTAACTCTTCAAGGCTGTTGTTAATACTACTGGTGATTGTTTTACTAATAATGTTAGATAATTCACCGGTTACATCGGTAGTTAATTCATTAGCATGAGTTGATACACTAGCGCCACATAGTAGTACGATTGCTGTTAGTTTAGTCACTGTTTTCATAATATTGCTCCATTTAATAAGTTAGTCGCAATAGGTATTACAAAGGTTGTGCCACATTATAAATTTATTTTATGTTATTGTTATATAATAACTTTATTCTTAATTGTATGTGACCAACTAAGCTGGTTTTGTTAAATTGACCACATCGATTGGTTAAAAGTGCTATATCTTAGCTATTATTGTTCAAGTAGTTGGTAAATTAGCTTTTTAACGGTTTCAGGCTCAAATGGTTTATCGCAAAGCGCATTAACACCAGACTGCATAATATTAGACAAGTGAGTATCATTTGCTTCTGATGTAACCATGAGAACTGGAATATGAGCATGTTCATCGCTGTTGCGAATGGTTTGGGTTAATTCTTGACCATTCACTTGTGGCATATTGTAATCAGTAACGATTAAATCAAACATATCATTTTGCAGTATATCAATTGCCTGGGCGCCATCTTCTGCTTCTGTGAAGCGGTGGGCACCTAAATTGGTTAATACTCTACGAATATGCTTTCGTGCAAGTCGTGAGTCGTCCACAATCAGTATTCGCAAGTCTTGCACGTCGTACAAGTCTAACTCTAGTTCTTGGGGTGATAAGATATCTAGAGTGGTATTAATGGCTTTGCCTAAATGGAGCTTATTAAACGGCTTAGGTAAAATTGCAATAACGCCGGATTGCTTAAATATCTCCAATTGCGCTTTTCGTGTTTCACTTGAAATCAACATAAAAGGGATAGAGTGTTCGCTTAGCTCATGGTTGATATAGTGCTGAATATCAACGGCACTACCATCTGATAAATGTAAGCAAGATATAAGCAAATCAGGAATATTATCAGCTAGTTGTTTTTTTGCATCTGCAATTGAGTCAGCAAAATCAATGTTTAGTATCCCCTCACCTTGAAGCTCTTTGGCGATGACTTTTCGTTGGGTAGGGGATGGCTCAATAAGCAAGATTGCTAAATCTGCACTTAGTAATTCGTTCATATGGCCCTGTCAAATTTGTTGTAGTCTATTTTAAAGGCATATTAACTAAACGAGCTTGTATGGGCCAGTTAATTCACAGCAGAACCGTCTAGTTAACGCCTGAACTCATCGGATTGGGGAAGATCAATTAATATGAGCACTGCGCCTTTACCGCCATATTCTAACGGCGCTTGATGCATTGCTAATATATCGGGGTGCTGAACTAAGTATTGAGGTACTTTATGTTTTAGGACATGCTCACCAATGCCATGTATTACACTTGCACAATAATAGTGCTGCTTTTTACAGGCATGGATCAATGCAGCCAGCTCTTCTTTTGCTGCATCTTTATTTAGTCCGTGTAAGTCAAGCGTTAGCTCAGGGGCAAAATCACCTCGGCGTAACTGTTTTGCTAAGTATCGATCAGCGCCTTGTTTAACATATTGCACGGTGCCATGAGTGTCTATATCAGGAATATATTCATCGGAGAAATAAAACTCTGATTGATGCTGTTTCTTTTGTGTTGCCAGTTCATTGAGTTTTGGCTTGCTAGGTGCCTTATTAAAGCGTACGGTATCTTGCTTAAATTGTTTGGCACCAGAAATCGACTGACGAAATAAATCTAAATCAGCATCATCGATTTTGGGTGAGGTCGGGCGTTGTTTTTTCATGGTGTTATTCTAATTAAAAAAAGCGTAAAAACCCAGCTTAAAAACCGCTACAATAGCGACAGTGACATAATTATGACCGAGATATTGATATGAGCGAATTCCAGGTAACAGAAGCCCTGACAGAAGAAACAGTAAATGATTTACTAACAATTAGTGATTGGCTGCGTTGGACTACTAGTCAATTCGCAAATGAAGGGTTATTTTTCGGACATGGTACCGACAATGCGTGGGATGAAGCGGTTAGTTTGGTTTTACCAATTTTAAACTTACCGCTGGATACGCCGACAGAACTCATGAGTTCGCGTTTAACACGCTCAGAGAAAGTACGTCTGTTAAGTTATATTGAAACGCGTATCGTTGAACGTACGCCGGTTGCTTACCTTACTAATCAAGCATGGTTTGCTGGTATGCCATTTTACGTAGATGAGCGAGTGCTGGTGCCACGTTCACCATTTGCGGAGTTGATCAACGATAAATTTGCACCGTGGCTTGGTGAAGAGCCGCCTATATCTCGTATTTTAGATATGTGTACAGGGTCAGCTTGTATTGCGATTGCTTTGGCACAGGTTTTTCCTGAGTCTCAAGTAGATGCTGTGGATATTTCATATGATGCCTTGGAAGTTGCTAGCATCAATATTGATGATTATATGTTGCAAGAGCAAGTGTTTGCTATTCAATCTGATGTTTTCAGCGGTATTGAAGGGCAAAAATATGATCTGATTGTGGCAAACCCTCCATACGTAGATGCCGAAGACATGGCAGATTTACCGCATGAGTTTCATCATGAACCTGAGCTAGGATTAGCGTCAGGTGAGGACGGCCTTGATGTGACACGTAAAATTTTACAACAAGCTGCATCACATTTAACTGACAACGGTATGCTATTTGTCGAAGTAGGTAACTCTATGGTACATATGGAAGCGTTGTACCCTGATGCACCATTTGAATGGCTAGAGTTTGAACATGGTGGTTTAGGGGTTTTTGCAATCTCAAAGCAGCAGTTAGTAGATTATTTTAACGACTAAGCTGATGAGTATTATTCAGGTTTAGTGGTATTGGGTGTCATTTGGAATGAGGAAATGTAATGGCAGGTAACAGCATAGGTCAGCTTTTTAAAGTGAGTACCTTTGGCGAAAGTCATGGACATGCACTAGGTGGTGTTGTCGATGGCGTGCCAGCAGGACTAGAGCTAAACGAAGCTGATTTACAAATAGATTTAGATAGAAGAAAACCCGGGCAGAGTCGTTACACCACACAACGACGTGAAGGGGATGAAATAAAAATATTGTCAGGCGTTTTTGAAGGAAAAACAACAGGTACTAGTATTGGTCTATTGATAGAAAATACTGATCAGCGCTCAAAAGATTACAGCAAAATTGCTGATGTATTTCGTCCAGGTCATGGTGATTATACCTATTGGCACAAGTATGGACATAGAGATTATCGAGGCGGAGGGCGCTCATCAGCTCGAGAAACCGCCATTCGTGTTGCCGCAGGTGGCATCGCCAAAAAGTATTTGCGACAAATACATGGTATTGAAATTAACGCTTGTTTGTCGCAATTAGGGCCTATTAAGGCAGAACTGTTTAATTGGTCTGCGGTTGAACAAAACCCCTTCTTTTTCCCTGACGAGAGCAAGCTAGAGGCACTTGATGAATATATGCGCGATCTAAAAAAGTCAGGAGACTCGATAGGCGCTAAAGTCATGGTCGTGGCAAAAAATGTACCTGTTGGATTGGGTGAGCCTGTATTTGATAGACTTGATGCAGAGCTCGCTCACTCATTAATGAGTATCAATGCTGTTAAAGGGGTTGAAATTGGTGACGGTTTTGCGGTTGTTGAGCAAAAAGGTTCTGAGCACAGAGATGAGCTTACTCCAGATGGGTTTACTAGTAATCACGCTGGTGGTGTATTAGCGGGTATTTCAACGGGGCAGGATATTGTTGCTTCAATTGCTTTAAAACCCACTTCAAGCATCACGATACCCGGTCAGAGTATTAATACGGCTAACGAATCTATCGAGATGATAACGAAAGGTCGTCACGATCCCTGTGTTGGTATCAGAGCAATTCCCATAGCAGAAGCCATGATGGCTATTACCTTAATGGATCACTTATTAAGGCAAAGAGGCCAAAACCCGGATGTAAATTTACCGCATGGGCCTATCAAATAAAGGGCAGATTACTAAGTTAATTATTTATACTTATAACAACCATATATTGATCATATATGGTTGTCTACCACCTCTAATAGGAACATACCTTTTACGCTCTGATGTACTCAATACTGTGTCGACTTTTCACTTTATACAGAACGGGTAATGTACAAACAGTTAGTTGTAGTTACTGGGTTAATTCATTATTTTTTATTAAGTTAGGTGATATTCTTTAATAGCAAAAATTAAACTGTAGGCATTTCGGAATCATCCCTCAGTTGTTTTATTAAACGAAACTTAGGCGGCGGCTATCGTCTAGAGAAGTGACATAAGTAACTTCAGGTTTCTATTTATCAAGTAGCATCAACAGGGAAGTGGTTACCACTGAACGAGACTTTATCGATTATGACTCATCAATGAGTTAGTAGCTTGAAGTTAACTTCCAATTTGTTGCAATTTTAATCTATTAACTGCTACATATCGTATTGAAAAAATAAATACGGACTCTAATTATGAAAAAATTAACTTTAGCAGGTGCTTTTGCAACTATTGCAGTTGCTTCTTTGAATACGTGGGCAAAAGTCGAATTTAAAATACAGCAAATTTCTAGCAATCTCCATGTTCTCTATGGCCAAGGGGGCAACATCGCAATCAGCACAGGAGAAGATGGCATCTATCTTGTAGATGATCAATTTGCAAAACTTAGTGAGGATATTAAAAAGCAAATCAGCCAACTTCAACCTGGTGCACCTGAATTTGTGATCAACACTCACCATCATGGTGATCATACCGGAGGTAATGAAAACTTTGCTAACGCGGGTAGCCATGTAATTGCCCATCATAATGTTTATAATAGATTAAAAGAAAAGCATGGAGAAGGGTCAAGCTACCTTCCTGTTATCAGTTTTAGTAAAGATTTAACACTGCATTTTAATGGTGAACATGCTCATTTATGGCACTTTGCTCATGCACATACAGATGGTGACGCAGTAATTTTTTATAAAAACGCTAATGTTGTACATATGGGTGATATTTTCTTTAATTTAAATAGTTTGCCATTTGTCGATGTGGATAGTGGCGGTAACTTAGATGGCTTAATTAAAGCTGTTGAGGCAACCGTTGAGCGTATCGACGATAAGACAAAGGTTATCCCCGGTCATGGTCCTGTTACAGATAAGCAAAGTTTAACCTCATATCTTGCGCTATTAAAACATGCAAAGCAGTTAATGTTAGCGTCAATGAAAGAGCACAAAACTTTAGAGGCAATCCAAGCGGCAAGGCCTTTAGCCCCATTAGGACTAAGCTATTCAGGGTGGTTGCCAGAAACACGGGTCACTAAGTTATATTATAGAAGTTTGTCCCAACATGTTCAGACAAATTAGTTTAGGCAAACTTAGTTAGCATACACCCAGAAGAGTCATTAAATTAAGTACTACCCTGCTCGGTGCAAGAGCAGAGTAGTGCAATGGTTTTACTTATCTGTAGTTGAAATTATTTATACAGGTTCATCTAAAGTTACTAAGCTATCAATACATGCTTTTACTGCCTCTTTGGTTGCTCGTCTATTCTCGCCATGTTGAATAAACTCTTCTAGTGTTACGCTATTATCGATGTTTTCATCCATGGTTGAAAATACGTCAGTCTGGTGAGAGGTTAGAGTATTGGTTATTTCAGTCAGGCTAATACCGCCGCTGTTATCTGTATCTAATTGAGTAAATTTACTTTCAGGTGCTGCGAAGTGGCTGACATCTGGGACTATTATATTGCTACCTTCGGTTGCATCTTTTGTATCCTGTACACATTGTACGATATCGGCCGCAAACTCAGACAAGTCAATGCTATGACGTTTTTTGGCTAAGTATTCATCTAACTCTATTTCAGAACTGGTATTTGTGTCTGCACGATCGAGTTTCTTTTGTGCTCTAGAGTTAATATTTGCAAGTAATTCGTTAAGGGTGAGGACTGCGTTTTGGTCAGCATCTAGTTTTATAAATACGGCTTCTGGGGCTTTGTGTCTGCCTTTACCTCCTTTTTTGGCTTCTGCATGGGCGCTAACAGTGAGTGTGGTTAAAGTAGCGATGGCGATTGCTGTATTAATAATTGAACGTTTCATAATCAATTTCTCTCGTTGCTTTGGTTAGTCTAAATCGCAACAGCAGCTAATTCAAAATACAATCGAATTTTCAGCTGTGTTGCTTGGTTGATTAATAAGATGGGAGACAATTGTGCAAAGAATGTGATTATTAATTACCTTTACAAAAAATTACATTAGATAGGCAGAATGCTGCTTGCTAACAAAGTTTATTTTTAGTCAATTCAAGGTTTAAATACTATACAAAGGCATACATATTGCTTGATTAATGTGCAACAACGTCAGCAATCTATCAAGGAGATAACCATGCTGCTTTTTAACGGTATAAATGAACCAATTAAGAAAAGTACAATAGCAACGAAAAACACTCAATTGAACCATCTTGACAAGAGACAAGAATTTGCTAAAGAAATGGCAAGTACCCAGCCCTCGTCTTTGAGTGAACAGTTGCGCAATAAAGATGTTTCAACCTATTTACGTAACCAAACCTTTCTGGAAAAAGCTCAAGAAGCGGCACTTTTACAGCGTATGGGAGTAAACAAGGAAAAGCTTGAAGAACTAAAAGAACAACTTGAAGCACTGGATAAGATGTTGGCTGATGGGACGATATCACAGGAGGCTTATCAAGAACAAAGAGCGGTTATTGAACAAGAAATTGCGAAAGAATACGAGCAAGCTCAAAAGAGAAGGGAAGAGGAAGAAAAATCTCAAGGCAAATTATAATACTAATTTTATTAACACAGTGATCATTATAGCGAGCTAAAATGACGGTAGTGTTTAGAAATCTGTGTCATTTATTTAATGCAATTGGTATAAAACAATAAAAAGGAGCATTTTGCTCCTTTTTTGATTATCTAAGCACTATCTCAGGATAGAAACTAAGACTGTTAGCCATGATAGTTTTCACACGCTTCAAGTGTATTCTCAATTAAGCTTGCTACTGTCATTGGACCAACGCCGCCGGGTACAGGGGTAATAAAGCTTGCATTTTGTTCAGCGATACCATATTGCACATCGCCGACTAGCTTGCCTGATTCTAGTCGGTTAATACCAACATCAATAACAATGGCACCTTCTTTAATCCAATCGCCGGGAATAAATTCAGGTTTACCGACCGCAACGACCAGTAAATCTGCACGTCTTACATGCGCTTCCAAGTCTTGAGTAAATTTGTGACATACGGTGGTGGTGCAACCTGCAAGTAGCAACTCTAATGACATTGGGCGCCCGACAATGTTAGACGCACCAACAACAACGGCATGCATACCTTTATACCTAACAGCTGTTGAATCAAGTAGCGTGATTATACCTTTTGGCGTACAAGGGCGCAGAGCAGGCATTCTTTGTGCTAAACGACCAATGTTATATGGGTGAAAACCATCCACATCTTTATGTGGATGAATACGCTCAAGAATTTTCTCTGCGTCTAATCCTTTTGGTAAAGGTAGTTGTACAAGTATGCCGTCAACTTCAGGGTCACTGTTGAGAGAGTCAATCAGTTCGAGTAACTGTTGCTCGTTAGTATCTCCGGGTAAGTCAAAGGATTTTGAAATAAAGCCGACTTCTTCACAGGCTTTGCGCTTTGAACCGACATAAACTTGACTTGCTGGGTCTTGTCCTACCAACACTACTGCTAGCCCGGGAGCACGCGAACCTTGCTCAACGCGCTCGGCAACACGTTTTTTTACTGTATTACGTACTTGTTTGGCGATTGCCTTACCATCAATGATGTTTGCCGTCATGGGTGACCTTTATTGGAATTAAAAACTTGAACGAATATGAGCGTATAGGGGTTAAGCTCAAAATACTACTACTATAACCGCAGCAGAAATGCCATTTTCTCAGAAAATAATGGATGCGCCAAGCTGATATATGCTTTTTAAGGCATTGAACCGCATTATATTGTTGCGATAGTCGAGAAAACTGTATAAATTTCAGCTAAGTGATCTGCTTTTTATACATTTTGTCGTAAAAGTAGCCACTTGAATGTTTTTTTTGAAAAAGTGTTTGACCTAGTACGGTCAAATCACTATTATGCACCCCGTTGTCAACGAGCACTGCTCAAAACAACAAATGGTA
>NZ_ARPN01000115.1:0-23367 GCF_054966645.1 Pseudoalteromonas sp. SANK 73390 | reverse complement strand
ATATTGCTGTTTGCACCAGATGCAAAGCAAGTTGTAGGATTAATTGAACAATCTCGCTGGAGTCGTGATATTACGACAATTGGAAAAAGGGAAAAACACGCGACGACGCCTTACGAAGAAAAAGAAGGTTATAAATGGGAGTCCGCGTCACGAGCGATGGCTGAGCGACTTAAAACACAGATGTCGAACATCATTTCAGTATGTGACCGAGAAGCGGACATCTATGAATACTTGCAATACAAACTGACCGAGCAACAAAGGGTCGTCGTACGCTCTATGCAAAGCCGCCATATTGAAGAAGGTGAGGATAAGCTCTATGCGTTTGCAAGCGAGTTAAAAAGTGCTGGAACAAAACAAATCCACATTGCTCAAAGAGGAGGTAGGAAGGCCCGTAGCGCAACACTGGATATCACTTATGCACCAGTGACGCTCAAAGTTCCTTACAATAAGAAAGGGCAATCCCTGCCAGTTTACTATGTTGGCTGTGCAGAGCGAGGAAACCCTGAAAACGACTTAAACTGGCACTTATTAACCAGTGAACCGGTAACTAGCAAAGAAGATGCCTTAGCCATCATCACATACTATGAGCACCGTTGGCTCGTTGAGGAGTACCATAAAGTTTGGAAAAGTGACGGCACGGATATAGAAAGTTTACGCCTTCAAAGCCAAGAAAATATGGAAAGGTTGGTGACGATTAATGGCTTTATCGCCACACGAATATTGCAACTAAAGTTCGCCAATGAGCAGCCAGACTCACCAAGTTGTGAACAGCTGTTATCTCCCAAAGCATGGAAGCTATTATGGTTAAAAAGAATAAAGGCACCATTGCCAGCAACCGCGCCAAATATGTCGTGGGCATATCGAGAACTGGCTAAGTTAGGAGGCTGGAAAGATACCAAGCACACAGGACGAGCATCTGTCAAAGTGTTATGGCAAGGATGGCTTAAATTACAAGCCATCCTTGAAGGCTACGATTTAGCAAAGTCTCTTAAGTCAGACTTGTGATCAAGAGGCAGCTATTTAGTGCCTTTTTCAATCGCTCCATTCTCATCATGATGCTGAGTTGACCATGCATTAACTAACGCTTTAACCAGTGACGCCAGTGGAATTGCAAAAAATACTCCCCAAAAGCCCCATAACCCACCAAAAAATAGCACAGCGACAATAATATATACCGGGTTTAAATCAATCGCTTCAGAAAATAATAAGGGCACTAACACATTGCCATCAAGGGTTTGGATCACCCCATAAACAATAATCACGGTCCAAAACTGAGCTTCTATACCAAATTGAAACATAGCCACAGCTGCAACCGGAATAGTAACTAATGCGGCACCAACAAATGGTATCAAAACAGACAGCCCCACTAGTGCGCCTAATAACGCTGCATAACGAAGATCCAACACAGAAAAAGCGACAAAACTAGCACTGCCAACAATCACAATTTCAAATACTTTACCACGTATATAATTCATGATTTGATGATCCATTTCAGACCAAACTTGACTTATCAACCGACGTTCTTTTGGGATTAAGCTTTCTATACCCCGAGTTAATATGACTTTATCTTTGAGCATAAAAAAAACCAGTAACGGCACAAGTATTAAATAGATAAGCCAAGCCACTGCATCTTTTAGTGAAGTTAAAGAAACAGATACAATCATTTGCCCCAATTCAATGACTTTTGACTCTACACTTGCAACTAACGTTTTAACTTGCTCAGCAGAAATAAGCGCAGGATAGTCTTGTGGTAAATGAAGCAAGAATGCTTTGCCCTGCTCTATCATATGTGGACTTTCTTGAAATAGATTACTGGTTTGTTGCCAAAGTACAGGTACAATACCTAAGAGCATGGCAAGGCATAACCCTAAAAACAGAAAAATGACTAAAGTTGTTGCCAATGAACGATTCGGCACAAATTTTTGTAAACGTGTAACAGGCCAGTCGAGTAAGTAGGCAATAACCAACGCTATTAGCACTGGTACTACAAATGGGCCAAAGAAATATAATATAGCCACTGATGTGATCAACATCAAAAGCAAAGTAACTGAATGCGGGTCTGAAAATTTATTTTGGTACCAAGCTTTTACAATATCAAACATGGTTGGTGTTCACCTCTAGAAATGGCGCTATGCCTTGATGATGTGAAAAGATAAATCGATGTTGTTCAAGGTAACGTACTATATCACTAATATCTTGCTCCGTTAGATAATAAAATTGTACTTTTGTAGTTTGCTGTTGAGCCTGACGTAAATGCCACTTAAATTGTACAAATAACTGTGGGCATTTAAAAAGTGATAAGTCCACCTTATGTACCGCTGCCATACTGCTTTAAACCTCAGACCTATTCATGCTAAGCCATTATGTTAACATTAAGCTATTACAACTTAAAATATAGAACCAGTGGCTTGAACGCACACAATGGTTTATTCTTTTACATAGAAATACAATTGGAGTACGGCTTGTCATGCCTAAAGCAAATGGCAAGGCTTCTTTGCCTGCCAACCCCACACTTAAAGAAATCAACTGGTATAAAAAGCAGATAAACTGGGGCGAACTTCCCCCATTTTACCATATGATTGCATCTTCTATCAGTGAGGCAGAGGGTATACTTCACCATGGCTTTGATAACGCAGTTAAACGAGTACTAGACAAGCGAAACTGGAACTTAGAGCTACTCAATGGATACGAAGATGAAAATGGCCTCATTCATTGCGAAGAACGCCCTCGCCTTGCGCTTCATCAAGTATTTACTGACCGAGGTTTTGAATTATGGGCATGCCCGTTTGCCAAAAATGTACAAATTGACCAATACATTAAAGATAATAAATTTATAGAATTTAAAGTTTGGGATCCTCATTCCATGAAAAACCTAATAAGAATCAATCAACTACATAAGTTTATAGGATTTTATTTCGAAAGGGGTGATGCGGCTGATAAGGCGCTAATTCTGCATGCCCACAAAGTTGTCCACAAAATAATTAATTTTTTACATGCTGAAATGAACATTGTCTCTATTGATGGAGTCTCAATTAAAGATTTTTATATGATGTGTGAAAGAGATAGCCGAGCATGTAGTGACGAAATTGATGTTGCACGTTTAATGCTCGGTGAAGATATAAACAAGGATTAAAATGAGACTACCCCCTCTGCTTCATGCTGTTGTTGGTTCGGTGATGTTATTTACAAGCCAAATCAGCCATGGGCAAAGTACTTTAAAACTGCCAGATTTGGGCACCTCTGCACTACAAGTGTTACCGATTGAGAAAGAGCAAGCGATTGGCGATGTAATGATGATGCAGATTGCAAGTCAACTGCCTTTAGTACAAGACCCCGTGCTTGATGAGTATTTAACCAGCCTAGGAAATAAATTAGTTGCTAATGCAAATGATGTTCGCTTTGGTTTTGAGTTTTTTTGGATAAATAATCCAGCCATCAATGCGTTTGCTTTTTATGGCGGCCATGTTGGCGTACATACAGGGTTAATTGCGCAATCAGATAATGAATCTCAACTCGCTTCTGTACTTGGCCACGAAGTTGCGCACGTAACACAACGCCACTTGGCAAGACGGATGCAACATGCAAAAGACAATAACGCCCTCACTTTGGCTGGTATGATTGCGGGGATTTTAACCACCATTGTTGCGCCTGATGCTGGTATCGCGATTCTTTCCGCAAATTCTACCCAAGCACAGCTGGGCCAATTATCGCATAGCCGTAAAGCTGAACAAGAAGCTGACCGCTTTGGTATGCAAACGCTGTACGAGGCAGGATTTGACCCATCACAGTCCAGCGAGTTTCTTTCTAAGCTCTCAGCACAAATACGATATAAAACCAAACCACCGGCTTTTTTACTGACCCATCCACTCCCTGACTCTCGAGTGTCTGACGTACGTTTAAGAGCACAGCAATTTGAACCTCGTTATGTCCCTGCTAGCTTAAAGTTTGAACTGGCCAAGAGCCGTGTACTGGCAAGATATCAATTTGAAAGTATTCAAGCGCAGTCTTATTTTGAAAATCAGCTACGCCTAAATACTTCTGAACTTCACCAACTCGCTTTAGAATACGGCTTAGCGCTGAGCTTACTTGATCAAAACAAGCTTGAACAATCACAAGTTTTATTAGATAAACTATTAAAGCATGATGAAAATAATCTTTTCTATTTAGACGCTTATACAGACTTACTGATAGCACAACAGCGCCCAGAACAAGCGACAAAACTACTACAACTAAAACATGAGTTCCGCCCGAATAACCAAGTGCTCACATTAAATCTTGCCAATGCGGCAATTGAAGCTAAGCAACTCAATATGGCAGAAAAACTGTTAAAGCTATTTTTGCTTGAAAAACCAAAACATGCACTTGCAAAAGATTTATTGCTAAAAGTTTATAAAGAACAAGATGATAAAGCTGCATATCATGAAATGCATGCAAGCCTTCTTGCTCAGTATGGCGCATATTTAAAAGCCGCAGATGAGATACAGCGAGCACTAAATTATACCGACGATAAAGAATCTGTTAAAGAAGCTAGATTAAAAGCATTACTAAGCCAATACCGACAAATGCAAAAAGAACTCGCGAAGCTTTAAGTCACAAGTTACATCAATTAAAATGCCTAAAAAATTTCAGGAATTATTATGTCAGTTACTATTTATCACAACCCACGTTGTTCTAAGTCACGAGAGACGCTTGCATTACTCGAAGAGCAAGGAATCAAGACCAATGTGGTAGAGTACCTTAAAACACCAATGAACTTAGAAACACTCAACGGATTAATTCAACAACTTGGTTTTAGCTCAGCACACCAACTTGTCAGAAATAAAGAAACAATATACAAAGAACTCAATCTTAATAAAGACACCGACGAAGTTGTATTACGCCAAGCAATGATAAACAATCCAAAGCTTATTGAACGACCAATTGTTGTTAATCAACAAAAAGCGGCATTGGGTCGCCCACCTGAATCAGTGTTGACCATCCTTTAATGATCACAGTTGTTGTTTTATATCACTCAAGTCATGGTTCAGTAGAGGCTATGGCAAATGAGATCAGTGACACGCTGGCCTTTCTCGGTGCAGACGTTAGACTCAGGACTTTTGAACAAAGATATAATTATGATCAAGTTATTACCAAACAAGACCTCATAGATTGTGATGCACTGGCATTTGGAACCCCAACTCGGTTTGGTATGATGGCAGCACAAGCAAAAACATTTTGGGAAACCACCAGCGATTTATGGCTAAAAGGCCAGCTGATAGACAAACCTGCCTGTGTGTTTTCATCCTCAAGTAGTATGCATGGTGGCAATGAAGCTACGCTTTTGAACTTATCATTACCCTTGCTGCACCACGGTATGATGCTACTCGGGGTTCCATATGATGTACCTGAACTGCTGGACACGACATCCGGCGGCACTCCCTATGGCGCAAGTCACGTCGCTGGCAAAGACAACTCAAACCAATTAAGTGAATGTGAAAAGCGTATCTGCCGTGCCGTAGGAACTAGATTATTTAACATAGCAAGTAAACTCAAATGACAAAACCTCAGAAAAAGCCCCTTACCCTTTTTTACCAACGACTCGCATTATTTGGTTATATTGGTCTACTCATCCTTATGCCAACTTGGTTATATATCTTGGCACCGAGAGAGGGCTACAGCAACGGCTTTATATTTGTAGTCTATATTTTACCACTATTACTGCCTTTAAAAGGCATCATACAAGACAAGCCTTACACTTATGCTTGGGCTAACTTCATTGTAATGGTTTACTTTATCCATAGTTTAAGTTTGCTTTGGGTATCCCCTCAAGAAATGCTGTGGATCATGCTTGAACTCATTTTTGCAAGTTCAATGTTTATTGGCTGTACATACTATGCACGCCATAGAGGACAAGAATTAGGGTTGAAAATTCGAAAATTAAAAGATGAGCTTGCAGAAGAAAAAGCGGCTCACACTGGAAACAAAGACGACTAACGCCTTAGAATTAAAGTTGCGAGGTATTAACCTCGCAACAAAGTAGTCCAAATCAGTAATGCAAATAATATTTGCGCACTGACACTAAACCAACTAAGTGCACTAAGCCCTTTAAGTGACCATGGATGAGACATATTTGGATATAACTGTCCTCGCCTAACACTGCGTGCCGACCCAAACAATAGCAAGCCAAGCGCGGTTGCAACTCCTACGAGTAAAGATTTATCTTCAATATACTCACTGAAAAATAGCAACAATTGTACCGGTAATAATAAACTAACTAAAGCATAAAGAAAATGTACTTGCTTTATTTTTAACCACTTACCTTGCTCAGACAGCTCTTTAATCCCTTTTTTTTCAAGTGTTTTCTTTGCAACAAGTAATGGTGTTTTCATCGCTAACCGATACGGACTCTGGCCCTGATCATCTTCTTTTGTGGCATCAACACCCTGCTGAATTATCAATTCTATCATGCTTGCCAAATTAGATTTAACCGCAAAATGCATCATAGTTTGCCCTTGGAGATCGGTATCATTGATATCATGATTTGGTAGTAGCTTTTCAACCACGTTAACAAACCCTTTTTCAATCGCCCACATTAGTGCTGAACGCCCTTGTGCATCACGCTCTGTACCTTTAGCCCCTCGCGTTAACAAGTTTATTAATTCCGGTTGTTTAACTTCATTCGACATAACTTGATTTAACAACGCCTGTTCAAGCAACTGCGCAACTTGCTCTTTGTCATCACACAGTAGCTCCAGCAACTGATAAAACTCTCCTTGTTTTTGTAATAGCCGTTCGGTAGCTATCGTCGCAGTCGCAGGCCTATCACTGATACAAGTGTCTATATTCGCTTCTACCGCTGCTCTAAATGAGACTTTCTCCCAAGTACTACTCGCCTCTTGTGGCGTTAATGTCATACCTGTGGTTAAACACCAAGTGAACACTTGTTCATATTTTAACGACACTAACAAATCAAAGAAATTAGGGTAACTGACGGCATCTTTTTGCAGCGTTAAGTCACTGTACTGTGCAAATCGCTCAAGCAGCATGACACTGAGCTCTTGACGTGTCATGCCTGATTGCTCTATGTGTGCAAACAACTGCGCAGTATAAGCTTGTTGTTGCTCATCATATTCATCAATGTGTTGAAAATAGCATGATTCAAATGGCTCAATGGGTTTTAGCCATTGCAAATAAAACAAAGGAGGTAATACGGTTGCTTCAACGCCTTGTTCATCTTTATTGGTACTACAATTTGGCCAAGCTTCAAGTGCATCTAAAATAAATGCGCCGTTTTGCTCTATCAACCCACGTAGCAACAATGGATACTGAGATGGCCAAATTAAAACATGTTCCATGAGCAAGATTTCACCTTTAAAAAACCAAATTTACTGTCTTGATCAGACTAAGTTGATAAGCCTGACTGTTGGGTGAATGATACCAATATCATGTTAAAAATGCTTAATTAAATCTACTGCAATTGCCAGATAAATTTTCAGTTAACGCACAAACCTTCTACAATGGCATCATAGTGTCAATTTTATAAAAGATGACAACAAAAAATGGGGAATTATCGTGCAAGAACAATTAGAAACTTGGCATGTCATTTTGATCATTGCAGGTGTGCTTGGAGTAGTTTGGAGTAATATTGCACTGCTAAAATACTCAACTAAATTTGATTTAAGAAACAAACTAGATAAGCAAATTAAAAACAAAGATGAAGAGGACAAAGACGCGGATTAAATCAACTTCACTCCGCGTCAATATTATAACCAGATTAGCCCACTAACCAATGTGCCATTAATGCAATCACAGGAAGGGTTACGAGTGTGCGTAATATAAAGATAACAAATAACTCGAGTAAATTGACTGGTATTTTACTACCCAATAATAGAGCACCAACTTCTGACATATAGATCAGCTGGGTTACACTCATTGCAGCAACAATAAAGCGAGTAACATCACTTTGAATATTGCTTGCAGCTAAAATGGATGGAATAAACATATCCGCAAACCCAACCACTATCGTTTGTGCTGCTTGCTGTGCTTCAGGTACATTCAACAGCTCTAAATACGGCACAAATGGCGTACCTAATACTTGAAAAATTGAGGTATGCTCAGCAACTATTAACGCAAGCGTACCAACTGCCATTACAACAGGTAATACGGCAAATAACATATCGAGTGCGTTACTAACTCCCTCTTGAACCGTACCTTTAATACCTGGCGCTTTTTGTGCTTTTGTCAAAGCAACATTTAAGGCATGCTTAAATAGCGTTTTGCCCTCAGGCACCGCTTCTGCGTCTCCATCAGGGGATGTATCGTCAATATAGGTATCTTTTTTAAATCTAAGCGGAGGTAGGCGCGGCACAATAATTGCTGCCACAAATCCCGCTAAACAGACTGTTAAATAAAATGGTGCAAATAAATGTTCAAGCTTGACTTGGCCAATCACAACTAAGCAAAATGTAATAGACACCGCAGAGAAAGTCGTACCTATAATCGCTGCTTCTTTTTGTGTGTAATATTTATCTTCATACTGCCTAGCGGTCATTAAAATACCGACACTGCCATCCCCTAACCATGAGGCAACGCAATTCACGGCGCTTCGACCTGGTACGCCAAACAATGGTCGCATTACCTTCGTAAGCAAAGTACCTACCAGTTCAAGCAATCCAAAGTTAAGTAATAGCGGCAATAATAATCCAGCTAAGATAAATACAGAAAACAGCACAGGCAATAAGTCATTCAAAACTAATCCGCCAGTATGGCTTGAATGAATAATACTTGGACCAACTTTAAAGTAGGTCATCAAAATAAAGACCATACCTAACAGGCGTGTCACGAGCCAAATCCAACTTATTTGAAACAAATGCCTGATCAAATCTATTTTCATCAGTGCAGCTGGCTTTAGCAACTTAACCACCAAACTCATCACACCTGTGGTACATATTATCGTTAAGATCAACGTATCAATATAAGGACCCACAAATCCTTGTAACGCTTTAGCCATTACGGCAATAGGAATGGTCATCGCTTCACCGATGGCAACTGGCGTCATAAATAAAAATACACCAATTAGCGAAGGAACAATAAATGCAAAAAGTGTACGCCAATCAGGCGTCTCAGTGCGACTTGTTTGTGTTGTCATTATATTTAGCCTACAAAAACAAAGAAAAGAGCCTAAGCTCTTTTCTTATTGAAAAAACGACCAACTGATTAAATAGTTAGGCCCTTATCACGCAATACTTGTAATAATATTTGTTGTAACTGCGCCATAACATCGGTTTCTAACACATTTCCTTGCGCATCTTTCCAAGTAAGTGATGTACTGCCATAATCGGTGGTGGCCACTACTATCTTATAATCACCACTTTCTAGTGGCAACTGTACCGTTTCATCGCCCCAAATAGAATCCCAAACACTGTCATCAGGCTTCTCATAACGCGCTAATATCTCGCTTTTTTCATCATCAATTTTGATGATTGTAAAATTCACACGCTCGAGAAATCCAGAAAACCTCTCTGTCACAATATCTACAGATTGCTCGGCAAGCAGTGCACCGTTCCCATCTCTATCAAAGCCAAGCTCTAGCGATAATACACCTTGCTGCTTTCTCATTTGTACTACTAATATTCGATAAAGGTAATCGAACTCAGATACCACTTCGTTCACAGCCCTTGCTTCAAGTTGCTGTTTAAGCAACTCATTAAGCGCTACATTATCGCTTTTATAATCTAGCAGTTCAGCACGAAGTGATGCCGTTCTTTGGTGTTCTTTTTGCTCAACTATGAAACGAAATTTTTGCTGTGAGACTACTTCGTCATCTTCCCAAAACCAACCTTCTACAGGTGTTATTAAAGAATACCAATGAGTACTTACTGAGCCTTCATCACGATTGTCATCACTTAATGATGTGTTGTGGCTTGCCATAACACTATCTACCGAGTTCCAAATAAAACCGACTAGGTCTTCAATACCATCGTTTTTATCAAAAAACACGCGGGCCATTTGGTCACCTTCTTCAACCCAACTGCCTTGTGCCACTGTTAACACTTGCTGCGGTGGACGATAGCCTTTCGCGTCTGGATCGCTTTCAAAACGCTCTACAGACATTGTATACATCGGATCTTGAGATGGCTGCTGTAGGTGTGCCGGCACTTTTACAGGCTCGTTTGCACGATAATTACGTTCGTGATGCGCATCGTTTGTAAAAACACTACATCCAGATAAACCAAGTAATACGCCGATAGCCAACGTTTTTGGGATCCAATACTGCACTGATTATTCTCCTTAGCAGACCCGTTAATTTTTATTTCATTACTATGATTAGGGAATGCTGGTTTGGTTCACTGTCTGGTTAAAATATTCCAAAAGATAGCAAGTTCTTTTGAAATTAAAGGATTAGTTATAATTAACCAAAAAAATTTGCAACTATGGTACTTTCCAATGGGCATAAACACAAGAAAGGCATAAAATTATCCATTCGCTTGTGTAATAAATTCTAAAACAGACATGTTTAGCTTGATGTTCTGTGGTACCATTTTTGGTTAAATATCAATTATCCACTGTATTCTATTCTTCATTGCGATTATGCTCAATGCTAAAAGAATACCGTCATAGAGGTTAGGTTTCATTAATGACTGCATTTGCCAATCAACAACTGGTATTAACCGCAATAGGTGAAGACCGCTCAGGGATAGTGAGTGAACTTACACAGCTCGTGAGTGATTGTCACTGTAATATTATTGACAGTCGCATTGCAATTTTAGGTAACGAATTCACTTTTATTATGTTGCTCAGTGGTGACATGTCGGCCATAAGCCGCGTTGAACATAGCTTGCCAGTAAAAGGTATGGAACTTGGGCTGTTAACAATGATGAAGCGAACCAGTTCCCACCAACAAGGCAACTTTTGTGCTGGCTATACGCTGGTTTATGAAGGCTTAGATACCCCTGGTACACTCAGTAAAGTAACACGCTTTTTTGCCGAACAACAAGTCAGTATTTGCTCCTTGAAATCAGATACGTTCGAGCAAGGTGAACAAGTAAATATGCGCTGTGAAATAGAGTTTAATATTCCCAGTGACGTCAATGTAGATGAATTTAAGATCCGCTTTGAAGATCTTTCTCACTCGCTCAACGTAGATTATATTTTAAGACGAATTCGCTAAGGATTAACATGAAAACATTAACAGCTGGCGAGCAAGCCCCACTTTTCACTTTACAAAACCAAAATGATGAAGCCGTTTCTTTGGCTTCATTACTAGAGCACAATCAAGTGTTGGTTTACTTCTACCCAAAAGCACTAACACCTGGGTGTACGGTACAAGCCGAACAACTGCGTGATCACAAAGCACAACTAGGCGAACTAAATACCATTGCCGTTGGTATCAGCCCAGATGCGGTAAAAAAGCTTAAAAACTTTGAAACTAAAAAAGAGCTAAATTTTGATTTACTCTCTGATGAAGATCACACAATCGCCGATGCATTTGGTGTGTGGGGGTTAAAGAAGTTTATGGGCAAAGAATACGATGGTATTCACCGTCTTAGCTTTTTAATAGACCAAAGTGGTAAAATTAAGCATGTGTTTAATAAATTTAAAACCAAAGAGCACCATCAGGTAGTAATTGATTATTTAAAAGCTAACTAAACCAAATCGAGAAGTGTCCCTATTCTTAGGGCCACTTCCTAAAGCGCGGTTAAAATTAAGTGCACACTCATCGTTATGTCTATAACAAACAATGTAATTCAACTTTAATAATATAAGCAACGCGCATTGCTTGCAAAAGCGCTCAAGATATTTTGTTTTAAATATGTTAATTTAAAGACACACCTGTAAACGAAAATATATAATCAATGCTGCGCTTTTTGCTAATTACATCTTTACTGCTTATGTGCCTTTCATCCGTGCAAGCAAAGGTCTGCCAAAAATCTGAAAATAATATTACGGGTGATATTTTAACATGCAAACGCGTAATCCAAACACTGCCAAAGCACAGTGATGATGCATTTGAAGCAACGCTTGAATTGGTTATTCTCTATCGCCAAGCTGGTGACATTAAGCTGGCGGACCAAGCACTAAATGCATTGCTAAAACAAGACCTGAGTACGCTTAATAAATATAAAACCACCAGACAAAAAGGTATTAATGCCTACCATCAACGTGAATATATTCAATCACTCAGTTACTTCCATGATGCTCAGCTGTTAGCATTAAAATTAGCTGATACCAGTCTAATCGGTAAGTCAGCCAATGATTTAGCGAATGGTTATCAAGCATTAGGAGACTTAGACACGGCTTTAATGTTATTGCTAGAAAGCTACCAAATCGCAAAACAGCTCAACGATATCCATCGACAAGCTATCACCCTCAATAACCTAGGCAATGTGTCCAGAGATATTGACCAGCTAGATGATGCCATATTGTCTTTTCGCCAAGCTCACCTGTTACACCAACAGACAGGCAACATCAGCAAAGCAAACCACACCATTATTAGCTTAGCTGAAGTGTTTTTTAAAAAGAGACAATTTGATAAAGCGGTGAGCCTTATCCACGATATACTTGAACCACTCAAACAAAGTGGTTCTCATGCACAAGTCTCTAGAGCATATTTACTATTAGCAGAAATTGCTATCGCACAAAATAACATTCAACAAGCGGCTCAATGGCTCAGCGCCCAAAGCCACACTCGCCAACTTATACAAACCAATCATGTTGACCAACGTGCACTGCTGGTCGGTGCTAAATTGAAGCAATTAGAGGGCGATCACAACACAGCACAAAGTCTTTTGAAACGGGGCCTCAATGCCCATAGTCAGCAAAATAGTCAACTCACAGAGCTGTTTTACATCGCCTTGATCCAATCGCAATTAAAGGCAAATCAATTCCAAGACGCCACCGCAAGCCTGCAAAATTATAATAGCATGCTCAAAAACAGTCGTTTGCAAAACGAAAGCTTATATCAATTTCGCTTACAAAGGGCCAATATCCTAATGTCACCAAAGCAAGAAAGTAATATAGGACTATATGTTACTGTGTTTTCTACAATCGCATTTTTACTTGGCGTATTAATAAGTTGGATATATTTTAAAAAACGCCGTCAACGTTTAAGCGAAGCCAACGACTCATATACACAATTAAATCAGCCAAATGTCCGCCTACTAATGGTTGAAGTCATGACCCTTGCATTAACTATCTGGGAGCAAACTAGCGGAAAAACACGTATAGAGCTTGCTGAGCAGAGTAAAACGTGGAAAGTAAATATTGATGATGGTCGGTTGCGCGTAAGAACATTTGAAAGGTATCTAAATATCAAAACGTTACCAAAAAAGCCACGCTGGAGAAATATTGTCGCAACAGCCAATTATGTGCTCCAGCACTGCCTAGTTGAACATCCACTAAGAGAAAAGCTTCAACAAAAAGTACATCAAC
Source organism: Pseudoalteromonas sp. SANK 73390 (assembly GCF_054966645.1). NCBI lineage: Bacteria > Pseudomonadati > Pseudomonadota > Gammaproteobacteria > Alteromonadales > Pseudoalteromonadaceae > Pseudoalteromonas > Pseudoalteromonas sp. SANK 73390. Next base: position 9,957 of record NZ_ARPN01000115.1, on the reverse strand, counting down.
TTGAATCAGTTGTGCTCAATATAGGTTAATTTAAACTTAACGGTTCTGATCACATAAATAACAAGCCAAAGATACGCCCATACTCGCGTTATATTGCTGATGATGACGGTCACCTTTAAATTCAAATGGCCCCTCAAAACGTGCAAACACTTTCATTTGTGGGCTTAACGATTCGCTGTAGTTAATCATATTGCTGCGTAATGATTGGCACATTTTGTTACCCATATCATAAGCTAGTCGCCAATCGTCAAACTGTCCGCAATCAAGCATAGGTTCAGCAACATTACCTAATAGCTTTGCATTAAATGCATTACACACATTACTGCCTTCACTGCGTAAATATTTGAACGTACCAGCAAAGAGAGTCATTTTACCAAGTAAGACCGTTTGTGCCTTTGTACAGCTTTCATTATTTTGCTGTATTTGTATTGTTTGCGAATTATGTCCATAACTGTACCCTGCGATAAGTAAAGCACATAAAAAAATAACCTTGTTCATCACATATTTCCTTTTTATGAGTTCAATTTTTAAGTTGCAAAACACACCCCAATTAACACAGTAGGAATCCATTGCAATAATCACACATTGTCGCAAACCTGCATTACTTGCACATAAAATTACGGGGCAAATGGGTAATTTTTGGTAAAAATAAAAATAAAATTATGATAGTTATACTTTTGTTTTATTTCACATGATAATTAGTAACGATAAATCCTCCATGGGCCCCGCATCTTAGTACATTTACCCAATTGACCCCTACATGGCCCAGAAACTTTGTTCAATCACGTCAAAATTACCATCACTATTAAATTGCACTTGAATTTTCTGTGCCCATTATTAATGAAGGAATAGATCATAATGAATCGAACAATATTTAACCCCAATGCATTGAGTATTATATCCGCTGCACTTTTATTTAGTGGTACAGCTTTGAGCTCGATAGCAGCTGAGGCGAACATCAAGAAACAAGAAAATGGACAAATGCTGCCCACACAAGTGAGTGCTCAGACATGGCAAGCAATCTCGAATTGGTCTACAGACTCACTGTCTTTACTTGAGTTTATTGCTAGCAACGATGAAGAGTATGAACTCAACCACTATATAGAGTTGTTAACCCGAGATCACCGCGATGGTGAAATACTGAGGCAACTAAAAGAGTTGGATACCACTGTATTGGACTATTGGCCACAGGCGATGAATGAAACCTCTCCTGAAGATAATTTTTTATTCACAAGATATATAATACAATATAAACCAGCACAATTTGTTCAATGGCTTAATCGGTACAAGGCCATCTCACTCTCTCAATACCTTGAGCAAAAAGCACCTCAACTCTTTAATGCATGGTATGAAGAGCATGCAGCCCCTAAACGAAAAGGGCTTTCAATCTTAGAATACAATAGCGCATTGCCAGCTGAAGTTTACGCTGAATTAAAAGACTTACTCAGTAAAGACCCTTCTGGTGGTACAAAATCACAATGTGCCTGTCAAATGATCACACCAGTTACAGGTTCAGGCCATGTTGTCACAAACTACCCTGCTACTCCAAGTAATTGGTCAGACTATTCAAGTGATAGCAGCGGCTTATCAAAACATAAATTAGATTTTAAAACCACAGCATACGGTGCTTTTCATTCAGGTGATGGGATACGCTGGTCAAAACACAAGGCATATGGCTATGACTCTAGCATTAACCATAATTCTAGCGAGTTTTATGTGAAAATGCTGTGCACCGATGCAGGCGGCTTTGACTGTAACCAAAGCAACTCATGCACTGGCAATTTAGAAGTTCGTGGCACATATTCTTCAAGATACCATGTTAAGGGGACGGCTAAGCAAATTTGGTCAAAAGCCACCAACTCTCACGCAGGGGATGGTGCAAAGTTTGCTGTTGACTTACCAGGCTCCGCACCTGAAATAGTGTTATTCAACAAAGCGGGTGGTGCTGCTATGAGCTACAATACTGGATGGGATATCAACTCAGTACTTGGTGCTTTAAAAGCGGCTTTGGGTATAACTTCTGCCATTGTAAGTGACAGCCCAGGCAGTTTACTCGATGGTGAACTTGCCAGTGATCTCATCACCAATATTGCCGGCATGGTCACCCGCTCAGGTAATGAAAAAACGGTCAATAGCACGATGCGAGCACGCTTTGACTCATCAGACGTTAGTCCTTTTCTCTTGCAGCCTAATGAAGTATACCACTTTACACTTGATTCAAGTGCGAGGGTAAAAGCCCGAGGCTATGGCGGTTATTCTGATAGTCACTTTGAGTACGGCAGCTCAGGTGCATTGATGTATGCAGCTAATCATTTCACCTGTGGCACAAATGTAACCCCTCCAACGCCAACCGGATTGTGGTTTTATGCTGACCAATCAGGACCAGATAGTAACGCCTCGTTACGCAGTGATGTAGAAAATTGGCTTTCAATACAGCTTAATAAACCAGTTAGCGCAAGCCAGTCACAAGGTATTGTGCACTAACTTGGCACCTGTGTGGGGCCGCTATGTTGCTCCACACTCATCACCTACAAGGAATCATTATGAAACATTTCACATTGGCTGTGCTTGCATATTTTGCCATGTTGGGCTGTGAATATGCCTCAGCACAAGGTCTGAACCGCGATACATCAACATTACCCATTTTATTTTTTTCGGATGCGCAGCGCTATCAAGCAATATCACCATGGTATACCTTGAGTTATCAACAACAGCAAGTAGAGCTTACAACTTGCCCAGATCAATCATGTAAACAAAGTTTCAAGTTTAGCAATTTAAACCACGCCAGCTCATTTAACGAAAACCACTATCAACCAAGCTTAAAAGGGCAAGTTGGCAATCTACAGCAGCAAGATACATACTCTCAACTTACGCTAGGGCACTATAATGACAATACTTTGTATGTTAGCGGCAATCAAAGGCGGGTAGTCTTTACACTTGATGTTACGAATCAACCTGCTCACCTGCAATTTCAATTTACTGATGGTTTTGACACGAAGCTTAGCGAAAATCAACATTCTATCCAGCGTACACCCCAAACCTGCCGTTCAAAAACATGTTCAACCTATTGGCAAGCATTCAATGTCACCAAGGGCGGGCACTATATACCAGCTAGGTTTGCCACAACAGAAGATGGCGGTTGGCTAATTAAAAACTCACCAACGGCTGTCAAACTAGAGCTTTCAACTCTTATTGGCGAATATAAGCCGCCCGTCAAACGCTACCATCATGATAATCTTACCGTTACGAGCCGAAATATAGCGCAAGATAGCGCCATAGTTTTGCAAAAAAAAGACGCTTATCAGAAGATAAATTTAATTGATACACGCGTTATTGAATTTGCAGCAAATCATTGGTTATTGAATCAAGGCGATACACTTCTATTAACCAACGATCATGCTGATATCGTCGCAACGACGAGTTTACTGTCCTTGGGGCTAAAACATGTAATAAACAGTGCAATAGGATTAGAAAGCAGCTTTATATTAGGTCTTGCTGCTAAGGACACAGAATCTCGCCCATTAACGCAACCTATTATCACTCAATACCCAAAGAAACATAACTCAAAGATGGTGGCAACACGGCTCATTGAGCTTGACCGCAACCTCAATGCACACTTTGCAACCACCTTATATTTACCCGAATCTGCGCTTTATGATGCAACCATCGAAAAGCGCCCCTGGGGACTGTTAGTAGGCACTGGCGAAGCGACTACAACATCCACGACTCATACATACCAAACGAATCAATCATCATCAGCAATGCTTGGTTGTCCATTTATAGCTGATGGTTACGGATATGGCTTATTGTGTTGGAAGGCTTTAAACAATCCAACCCTAACCTACACCCCTAGCACAGCAAGCGGCATGATCCCAACTACAGTTGTAGATAATACCACTCCAACGCTCATGAATGAGCTTGAAAACAACCAACACGGAATAATTTTTAAAGATGCTGGAGTACCTGTAGACCCTGGAGGCTCATGGACTCACCCAGATAACATTGCAACGAGCAAAGAATATTTAGGCCTGGCAATTGCCATGTACCACACCCGTTGGAACTCACCCGTTGCCGCAAATATTATCTTCCCTGCTGGTAATCCAGCACAACCGGTCATGTTTCGAGAAGTTGAATACCAAGCAGCAAATAGTAGCCACTTACCTCACAATATGTGTAATAACTTTGCGGCCAGCTCAGGTTACCCAGAGTATCAAGCAGCAAATGCTTGTATGACTCAATCTGGATTTGGCTTGTTCACCCTCAAAACACTGACTTTTGATCGCTGGCAAAGCAACAACTACTCGCCTAATCAAAGTGTTAGTGGGCAAGATAACAGCTGGTTTCCATGGTTCACTAATTTTGTAGGCGATCCACCTGTGACAGACATATTTGAAGGCCAAACAAGTGTTGAGATGCTAAACCGCATTAAGCATAATGCCGCGCAGTACGACTATTTAGTACAAGACACTTACTTACAAGGGGCGCTTGTTAGCCAGTCTAAAGTTTTAGGTTATTATCGTACCCAGCTTTAGAGCTGTGTATTACTTTCTCTAAAGCTTAAGACTCATAAAAAGATAGCAGCATGCTATTACCTGCTATCTTTTCTACCGATACTAATTTTTTGATTGTTTGCTGCTGTTATCAATTAATACCAATATATTTATGTACTTGTACTGACAAACGCCAGTTTTTCTTCATACAAGTGTCGATTGCGAGTTTTGTAGCTGAGGTTTTTTGACTGATCGGTTGTAAATAAACAAGCTTAGGTATGACACCAGTTTGTTCAAACAACAGTTCAAGCTCTTCAACATGCTTTTGCATTGCGACGGGGTGTTTAATCTCATCTGCACGCTGCATAGCACTGGTCAAAACATCATAACCACCACGCATATTAATTTTTGGCGATACGGTGACCCAAGTCTGTGCAGGCACTTTGATTTCAAAGGTACCACTGGTTTCAATTTGAGTACTATAGCCAGCTTCATGAAGTAATTCGCACACTGGCACTAAGTCAAACATACATGGCTCGCCACCTGTGATCACGACATGTTTTGCGAGGTAACCTCGTTGTTTAAACATAGCAAGTATTTGTTCTGGAGTCGCCTCAGCCCACCACTGTGAGTCTGCTTTTTTCTCAACCGTTTTATCCAAGGAAATACGATAGGTTGGATTTATATCCCACGTTTGTTTGGTATCACACCAGGCGCACCCAACTGGGCAACCTTGAAGACGTAAAAAAATTGATGGTACACCAGTGTAACTAGCCTCACCTTGAATAGTTTCAAAAATTTCATTGATTTTGTACAAAACGGCTCCGTAACAACTTCAAAAACTCAAAAAATCGCCTTTGGAAATTGTTATTTCCTCAGCGGCCGTGTAGTATATCGCGCCCTGAAGTAAACCTCTATTAAAAATCGAGGCAAAGCCCTATGAGTGAAAAAGTCGTTGTCATTTATTCTGGTGGTATGGACTCATACACCGTATTAAACAAAGCCGTTCGTGCAGGTTATGAAGTCTATGCGCTGTCTTTTAACTATGGCCAGCGTCATGTTAAAGAGCTAGAAGTGGCATCACAAGTGTGTGAAAAGCTAAGTATCGCGCACAAAGTGGTAGATATTTCAGCCATCAACCAGCTCATTGGCGGCTCTTCACTTACTGATGATATTGACGTACCTGAAGGCCACTACGAAGAAGAAAGCATGAAAAGCACTGTAGTACCTAATCGAAATATGATTTTACTATCATTAGCAGTTGGCTATGCAGTGTCTTTGAAGGCCAACAAGGTTTTTTATGGCGCGCATTCAGGAGATCACGCTATTTATCCAGATTGCCGACCTGAGTTCGTTAAAAAGATGGATGATGTCTGCAAAGTAGCCAACTACGAAGAAATTGACATTGTTTGTCCATATTTAAATAGCAGTAAAATTGACATTTTAACTGACGGTTTAAATATGGGCCTTAATTACGGTGATACTTGGACTTGCTACAATGGTCGAGAGAAAGCGTGCGGAAAGTGTGGTGCTTGCCAAGAACGCTTAGAAGCATTTCAATTAAACAACGCACAAGACCCACTAAGTTACGAAGCCTAGATATATTTCCGGGAGCCTTCTACTCCCGTATCTCTTTTTTCAGTCTCTCATGACACAAGTCACTTCCTATCAAGCCTGATTGTGTTAAATTAATCATCAAGTCATGTTTGCGTCAACAGCAATGGAGGAAGTTATGTCTGGTACGACGATGATTGTATTGATTGTGTTTATAACGGTGGGTTTTAGCATAATCAGTAAAATGTTTAATCGGTATCTATCACACCAAAAATCACAACACAGTAAGCATAATGAAGCTTTAAGTGCAGAGCTTGGTGCGCTTAAAGAGCGCGTAGCCACACTTGAAAAAATAGTTACTGATGACGGCTACGTGCTAAAAGAGCAATTTAAAAACCTTTAATTCTTTTATACTCTTTTATTGTGAATGTGAGAAGTAGTCTGCAGTGCCATGCGCCTCTAAAGCTTCAGAGAGCTTTTTGAGCGCTAACTTGTAGACTGAAACACGCATTGAATCATCACCTTGTTGATAATGTTGCCACGCCTGTTCAAATGCACTGTGCATATAACCTGCCAGCTTATCGTGCACTTTTTGTTCAGACCATGCTTCTCCTTGGCGATTTTGACACCACTCAAAAAAACTCACAATAACGCCACCTGCATTAGCCAGAATATCAGGAATGACTTGAGTGCCCTGTGCATTCAGCTGCTGGTCGACATCTGCGGTTATTGGGCCATTAGCTATCTCTACAATATATTTAGCATGAACTTGATCAACATTATCTGCTGTTATAACCCCTGCCAATGCCGCAGGTACTAATAAATCAACATCAAGCGTCAATAGCTCATCATTGCTAATGCGAGTATGCTCCCTATCTTCACAAACTGAGTGCTGACAGTAAACTGCTTTCAATGTGTTACTGCGCTGCTTTTCCTCATATACGCTTTCTATATCGAGCCCCTGTTCACAATATATGCCTCCTTTAGAGTCACTAACGGCCACTATTTTATACCCAGCACCTTGCAGTAGCCTTGCGCAATGATATCCCCCATTACCAAAGCCTTGTACCGCAACCGTTTTGTCCTGAACCTGCCAGTCTAATTTGTTTGCTAATGCTTCAACACATAAAAAAGCACCTCGCCCAGTGGCGCTATCTCGTCCTAAGCTGCCACCAAATGCAACTGGCTTACCAGTGATCACATCAGGACATTTTGTGCGAGTGATTTTTTCGTATTCATCCATCATCCATCCCATAATACGAGCATTGGTATACACGTCAGGCGCGGGAATATCCAGCTGAGGACCAATAAAGTCTGCATTAGCTCTAATGTAAGCACGTGCTAAACGTTCCAACTCCATCGGGGAAAGCTGCTTTGGATCAACAGTAACCGCGCCTTTTGCACCACCAAATGGTACATTAACCACTGCACATTTTAATGTCATCCAGAGCGCTAAAGCCTCTACTTCATTTTGATCGGCATCTTGATGAAAACGAATACCCCCTTTGGTGGGCCCAAGTAAATCATTATAACGACAACGATACGCTTTGAAATAAGCGGTATCTCCACTGTCTTTTCTAATTGCAATATTACTTGTTAGAGTACTCTGCGGCTGATTTAGCGCTTCCAACACAAGATTATATTGATCGTTACTTTTCCCGATATTGTCGAGCCTAGTTAATGCATCTTGCAAAATATTCTTAGCCATTGTTACTCCTAGATATTTCTCTAGCTATTGGTACGGTGACACTTCAAGAATAGTTTAATAATGGCAAAGATAAACGGCTTAGTAGGTCTATATTCAATAAATTTTAAGGATCACGGTTCAATTTCTAATTCATCTAAGAATCGGCATGGTTTATCGTTTGGTTTAAATAAAAACACCTGTTGTTTAGCCCGTGTTAAAGCAACATAAAATAAACGCCGCTCTTCAGCAAAAGGATAGGACTCCTGCTCAGGTAACATTGCATTTAACAGAGGACGAACACGCGCTTGAGCAGGGAAGCCACTCTTACCTTCATGCAGACCCATCAAAATACAAACTTGTGCCTCTTTACCCTTAGAAGCATGAAAAGTCATCGCTTTGATATTCAAGCTTTTAAACATCTTTTGCAGCTCAGTTAAACGCTGTTTGTTTGGCAGCAACTTATGAAAACGCGCCAATAAAAATACGCTAGACTCACCGTTACTAGCAATCTGTGCGAGTGTACTTTCCAACGCCATATCATCACTCTCTACCGTTTTGACAACAAATGCCGCAACGGACGAACTGGCATAAGCACTAAGGTGCTTAAAGATTTGCGTGGAATTTGCACAAACGAATTGACTCGACACATCTAATATTGCTTGGGGGTAACGAAATGTTTGATCCAACACATCTACAGTGGCCTCTCCAAAATACTCGCTAAAATGAGTCGTCAATTTAACGTCTGCACCGCTAAAACGATATATAGATTGCCAATCATCACCAACAGCAAAGAGATAACGTTTTTTCGATTTACCAAGCAAAGTATGTAATAGCTTTGCCCGAATTGGCGACAAGTCTTGAAACTCATCCACCATGATATGCACCCAAGGCACAACAAATTGATTGTTTTCTATATAATTGATTGCTTTAGCTATCATATCTTCAAAGTCGATAGCTTGCTCACTTTCCAAATAAAGTTGATACTCCCCGATAATGGGTTTAATGCATTCAAGCAACTCACTGCAGTCAAGTTCAACTTGAGGTAACTTAGACAGCAAACGTGAGTTTTTGTAATGACTTATAAGCGTAGCAATATGTTTGACTACGACTGAACATTTTGGAGAGTTTAAAAACGCTACTGCATCACCTACCGTGATATGGCACTCTATCTGACAAAACTGCTTAAATATAGTGTGATACCTAGGCTGTAAGCAAAGTGCTTGTAAAGTATCGAGGATAAACATATGCTTTTGTGTTTGATCACTCACCAAGTCACTAAGCTTTGGTTTTTGGCCTTCAACCATTTCAATAATATGCAAACCCAAGGCATGAAAGGTCATACAACTAAAACTTTCACCCGCTCTTTTTTTAAGCTCTCTTGCAGCTTCATTACCATATGCCAGTAATAATACTTGCTTAGCATTAGCAGCTGCACAGTGCACTAAAAACTGTGCACGCGCCACCATCACGCTTGTTTTCCCAGTGCCTGCACCAGCCAATAATAACTGTCGTTCATCTTGGACAATACATGCTCGCCTTTGAGCTTCTGTGAGTGGCAGCTTCTCAACATTATCAAAAAAGTGCTTAAATTGGTGTGCCTGATAATTAATGTATGCATGACGGAAACCTGCAATATCGGTATCTTGCCATTGTTGGATCTCTTCAAGCGTATAAAGTGCCTGTCGCAAATCATCAGGCAAAGTAATGATAGGTTGCCAACTTAACCATTGAGATCCTATTTTCGCTACAATTTCACGCACTCTTTTAAGGTTTCCAAAAGATAGATACTGCCGCTGTAACAACTGTTCAATTTTACCAATAGTGTTGATAAGGGTATCACCATGTTTTGCTATCCAAAACTGCTGAAAATGCACATTTACTTCGTTACATCGCGCCACAGTGACATTATGTATGGTCTTATTGCTTAAGGTAATTTTAACACGAAATAGAATGATACCTGATGAAATAGAGGGTGGGCAGAACATCTCTTCCCATAGAAAACAATGACTACAGGTAGTGCTAACTAATTCCAGTTGCTTTGAATTAGCATTTAGGTGGGTGTATTGTGCAAATACCCCTTTTGCTGAAAAGTTACTTAGGTTCAATTGTTTATACACTGAGAAGTAATGGCTGCGACAGTATTAACAGGTCTTTGAGTAATGTAAAGCGCACTCTAGAGCACTTAACTGTATTAGCTCATGAACTAAAAAAGAGATATAAAAAAAA